>JAYUYI010000034.1:0-2219 GCA_043752545.1 Thermoleptolyngbya sp. | reverse complement strand
GGATTTCGCTCAAAGCCTATGCCGGAACCAGCGGTGTGCTGCTGGCCATGAATGTAACAGCGGAACGCCGCGCTGGGCTATTGGGCTTTGCGCTGAAGCGGGTCGATGGCCGCAACGGCAAGCGAGAGTGGCTGCTGGGTTCGCTGCCCTTCCCGCATATGACAGTAGCACCCGGAACGCCGCTGCGTACCAACATTGCCCCGATTCAAAAATTCCGCTGGTCAGATTATCGGGTCTATCCTGCCACGACTTACGAGTATGAGGTCTACCCGGTTTATGGCACCGCTGAGCGGCCAGAACTGGGAGACAAGGTGGCGATCGCGATCCAAACGGCGGCGGCGACCAATACTGAACACAGCATTTTGTTTAACCGGGCAGCGGCAGCTAGTCAGGCATTTTCCCGTAAGTTTCCAGAGGTAGAGGCGGCGTTGGCTGCTGCCCGCAAGGCAAAACAGCCGCCGCCACCGCTGCCGCCCGAGGTGCTCGACTGGCTGAGTCGCGGGTTGCTAGAGCAAATTACGAGTCTGTTGAGCCAAGCCGCTGACCCCTCTTGGGCGCTCGATATTGCGATTTACGAATACGAACTGGAGGCGATCGCCCAGGCGGTTGTGGCCGCTCATAGCCGTGGCGTCAACCTGCGGATTGTGTATCATGCCAAGCCCGACGATGCCCAGACTGAGGAAAACGAACATCACTTGGCCGACCTCCCTGCTGCCGTCAAGCGGGCGCGCCTGACCAGCGCCATCTGCCATCACAAATTCATCGTCCTCAGTCGGCTAGAGCAAGGACAACGGGTGCCCCAAGCGGTGCTCTGCGGCTCTACTAACTTTACCCACAACGGCATTTACCGTCAGGCCAATGTCGTGCATGTGATCAATCGTTCCGACGTGGCCCAAGCCTATCTCAGCCTGTTTGAAGGGCTGTTTCGAGGCGATGCCCCCACCGCTACCCGTCAGTATGTCAACCAGGCCAACCCATTGCCACCCGCTCAACCCCTATTCGCCGGATTCTCGCCGCGCTCTAAATACGTCGATCTCAATACCTTTGTTACGCTAGTCAATCGTGCCCAGCGCGACCTGCTGTTTTGTACGGCCTTCGACATTTACGACGATTTAGAAAAAGCGTTTCTGGGCGCTCCCCACGATCCAATTTTGCGCTACGGCCTGCAAAATACCCGCTCTACCATTACCGGAGTCCACGCCGATCGCACCGCCGACTTTACGGCCATCGCGATGCTTTCTGAGGGGTTGGAAGGGTTTTTGAAGGAGAGCACCAAGGGGCAAAAAGGCAATATTTTGATTCATACCAAGCTAATCGTGATCGATTTCACCTCCGACGCGCCGATTGTGATCAGCGGCTCCCACAACTTTTCTAGCAATGGCTCGCGCAACAATGACGAAAACTTTTTGATTATTCAAGGCAACACCGATGTAGCCGATTGCTACGGCTGCGAACTGATGCGCCTCTACGATCATTACCGCTTTCGCTACAAGGTAAAAGACGCGATCGCCCAAGGGGAAGCGGTTCAAGCTCCCCGGCTCAAACCCAACGATAGCTGGACAGACGAATACTTTAGCCCCGGCACTCTCAAACTGGCGGATCGGCTCCGGTTTAGCGGTCAATAATTGGTAATATTCCCCTATCTACGGGTTGATGCCGTTTGGCAGAGCTGTAAGGCACAATCACTCAGTGCTGCGCTGCAAACAAGGATGGAAACCATGGGACTAAGAGGAGTATTTAGACTACTCAAAGAGACTGCTAGCGAATGGCAGGACGATAAGGTGCCAGTTTTGGCGGCGGCGCTGTCGTACTATACGGTGTTTTCTTTAGCGCCCCTGCTATTAATTGCGATCGCCATTGCCGGGGCTGTATTTGGAGAAGAAGCGGCACAGGGCGAAGTGGTCAAGCAAATTCAGGGTTTGGTGGGTCAAGATGGGGCAGAAGCGATCCAGTCGATGATTCAAAACGCCCAACGACCTGACTCGGGTGGAGCGATCGCCACCATTCTTGGCATTGTGACTCTGTTATTTGGCGCATCTGGCGTGTTTGGCCAATTGCAAGATGCGTTGAATACCATTTGGGAAGTCAAACCCAAGCCCGATGGCGGCTGGAAAAGTTTCCTTCAGTCTCGATTCTTATCGTTTGGCATGGTGCTAGTGGTTGGCTTTTTGCTGTTAGTATCCCTCATGCTATCAGCGGGATTAACCGCCGTAGGCACG
>JAYUYI010000033.1:0-2222 GCA_043752545.1 Thermoleptolyngbya sp. | reverse complement strand
GCCGCACCCTAACGTGGAATTTCTACCGTTATGAAGATCCTTAAAACTCAAACCCTGCGAGGTCCAAACTTCTGGAGTATTCGATATCCAAAGCTGGTGATCATTCGGCTGGACTTAGAGGAGTTGGCAGAAAAGCCCTCTGACCAGATTCCGGGGTTTTATGAGGGATTAGTCGAGCGGCTTCCCAGCTTGGTAGAACATTTTTGCTCGCCCGGCTGCCGGGGTGGTTTTCTCAGTCGCGTGCATGAAGGCACCATGATGGGTCATATTGCCGAGCATGTGGCACTGGAATTGCAAACTCTCGCGGGAATGCCTGTTGGGTTTGGCCGCACGCGCGAAACCTCTACCCCCGGCGTTTACCAGGTGGTAGTTGAATATCAGAACGAGCAGGCAGGACGCTATGCAGCGCGGGCGGCGGTGCGGATCTGTCAGAGTCTTGCCGATACTGGACATTATGCTGCCGAAGAATTAAAGAAAGATCTGGCTGATTTGCAAGAGCTAGCGCTGGAAGCCGCCTTGGGACCTAGCACAGAGCATATCGTGCAGGCTGCCGAGTCGCGGGGCGTACCCTGGTTCCCGTTGAGCACTCGCTCCTTGATTCAGTTGGGGTATGGCGTTCATCAAAAGCGGATTCAGGCCAGCTTGAGCAGCGGTACTGGAATTTTGGGGGTAGAGCTGGCTAGCGACAAGGAAGGCACCAAGCGGCTGCTGCAAGATCTGGGTGTGCCTGTACCACGGGGCACCGTTATTTATTACCTCAGTGAACTGGAGCAAGCGATCGCCGATGTCGGTGGGTTCCCGATTGTGATTAAGCCCTTGGACGGCAACCACGGGCGCGGTATCACCATCAACATCAACTCGCTGGCAGTGGCAGAAGAAGCCTATGAAGCGGCACAAGACGAGTCCAAGTCTAAATCAGTGATCGTAGAGCGGTTTTATGTGGGGCGCGACCACCGGATTTTGCTAGTGGGCGGCAAACTGGCGGCTGTAGCAGAACGCGTGCCTGCCAACGTGATTGGTGATGGCAAATCTACCGTGGCCGAACTCGTTGAAATCACCAACCGCGACCCCCGTCGAGGGGCTGGGCACGAGAACGTGTTAACCCAAATTGAGCTTGATCGGGCTGCATTTCAACTGCTAGAGCAGCAGGGTTACACCATCGACAGCATTTTACCGCCGGGTCAAGTGTGTTATCTCAAAGCCACTGCAAACTTGAGTACAGGCGGGATAGCGATCGATCGCACCGACGACATTCATCCCGAAAATGTCTGGATAGCTGAGCGGGTTGCCCGGATCATCGGGCTAGATATTGCCGGCATTGATATGGTTACCCTCGATATCTCCAAGCCCATGCGCGAGGTCGATGCGGTGATTGTGGAAGTGAATGCGGCTCCCGGTCTGCGGATGCACTTCTCGCCCAGTGAAGGGACAGCCCGTAATGTGGGTGAGGCGATTATCGACATGCTGTTCCCGGCGGGTGCCCCTAGTCGAGTACCGCTGATTGCGGTCACGGGGACTAATGGCAAAACGACGACCAACCGCCTGATTGCCCATATTTTTAGGCAAACGGGGCAGGTTGTGGGCTACACCACTACCGACGGAATTTATATTGGCGACTACATGGTCGAAAAGGGCGACACCACGGGTCCTCAAAGCGCCCAGGTGATTTTGCAAGATCCCACCGTTGAAGTGGCCGTCCTGGAAACGGCACGCGGAGGGCTGCTGCGCTCGGGGTTGGGCTTTAGCCACTGCGACGTGGGCGTGGTCTTGAACGTCGCCGCTGACCACCTCGGGATTGGCGATATCGACACCGTCGAAGACCTGGCGCATCTGAAGAGTGTAGTCGTCGAAACGGCTAGCTCGAATGGCTATGCAGTGCTGAATGCAGATGACCCACTGGTCTCGGCCATGGCGCGGCGAGTGAAGGCGCAAATTGCCTACTTCTCGATGCACCCAGAGAACGAAATCGTGAAAACCCATACCCAACAGGGTGGGCTAGCCGCCGTCTACGAAAGTGGCTACATTTCGATTTTGAAGGGCGATTGGACGTTGCGGATTGAGCAGGCCGTTAATGTGCCGCTGACGATGGGTGGACGCGCCCCGTTTATGATTGCCAACGCCCTAGCTGCTTGCCTAGCTGCCTTTGCTCAAGGGGTGCCGATTGAAGAAATTCGAGCCGGATTAGCAACCTTCCAAGCCTCGGCCAACCAAACGCCTGGCCG
>JAYUYI010000032.1:0-2225 GCA_043752545.1 Thermoleptolyngbya sp. | reverse complement strand
GGGTGTAGCTTGCTTCTCGTAGAGTGGGCGGTTTGGGAAAGTTGCACACGGCGTTAATTCTGGATTTCTCAATATCAGGAGACATGTCTTAAGCATTATTAACCTTTGAAATGCAGACAGCGATTCAGCTCCCATAATCCCGTATAATCATTCCTTACCAATGGATGTATCCTTGTACTCATCTGGGACTCGCCATTTTTGTGTCGATTTTTTGGCAGAGGCGCATCTCTTCAAAAAATCAGCCGCCCTGTTCAACCCCTTTGTCTATTTCTGGGGATGAGCAAAACCCGTTCCTTTAGTAGAGACGCTTTGAAATGACTGTATCGACCCAGGTTCCTTACCTGCTCAGAGCTGCCCGTGGTGAAGCATTAGACCGTCCGCCCGTCTGGATGATGCGGCAAGCAGGACGATACATGAAGTCCTACCGAGATTTGCGCGACAAGTATCCCTCGTTTCGGCAGCGCTCAGAGCAGGTCGATATTGCCCTAGAAATTTCCCTTCAACCTTGGCGCGCCTTTAAGCCCGACGGGGTGATTTTGTTCTCGGATATTCTGACGCCGCTGCCCGGAATCGGCATCCCGTTCGACATTATCGAAAGCCGTGGCCCAATCATTGACACGCCCCTACGGACGCAAGACCAAGTCGATCTGCTCCATGCCCTAGACCCAGAAGCAGACTTGAGTTTTGTCGGCGAAATTTTGAAAACGCTGCGCCATGAAGTGGGCAATGACGCCACGGTGCTGGGGTTTGTGGGTGCGCCTTGGACACTGGCGGCCTATGCCATTGAAGGCAAAAGCTCCAAAGACTACACCGTGATTAAGGGGATGGCGTTCTCAAACCCCACGTTGCTGCATCAGATTTTGGGTAAGCTAGCGGACGCGATCGCCACCTACGTCTGCTACCAGATTGAGGCTGGGGCGCAAGTGGTGCAAATGTTTGACTCGTGGGCCGGCCATCTCAGCCCCCAAGACTACGACACCTTTGCCCTGCCCTACCAACAGCGCGTGGTGCAGCAGGTCAAAGCGACCCACCCCGACACGCCGATGATTCTCTATATCAACGGCAGCGCTGGGCTGCTAGAGCGGATGGCGCTGTCTGGCGTCGATATCGTCAGCGTGGACTGGACGGTGGATATGGCAGAAGCCCGCCGCCGTCTCGGCCCTGAAATTGGCGTGCAGGGCAACATTGACCCCTGCGTTTTGTTTGGTCCCAAGTCGCTGATTCGCGATCGCATCCTCGAAACCATCCGTAAGGCTGGCAACCAGGGTCACATCCTCAACTTGGGTCACGGCATTCTCCCCGGCACCCCCGAAGACAACGCCGCCTTCTTCTTTGAAACCGCCAAGCAAGCCGATCAGCTGCTGGCGATCGCCTAAAGCGCGTCGGAGACCCCCCTCAATCCCCCTTAAAAAGGGGGCGAGGGGGGAGCTCCGACAAACTGCTAGGGCGTGTTTTAATTAGACTGCCTTGGCAGCTTGATTTTCTTGGTCGCAATGTGGGCAAAAACATCAAGCTGCCAACGTCAATTCTCACCCTTTACCCTCTCTCCTCATGACGCCGAAGCGAATTCTAGTCACGGGTGCGAGTGGCTGTGTTGGTCACTACATCGCCGACACATTAATCCAACAAACCCCCCACGAGCTGTTTTTGCTGGTTCGCGATCCGCAGAAGCTGCGGGTGGATTGCGACTCTCGTCCTGGGGTCACTGTGCTTCAGGGCAACATGCACGACATTGAACGGTTCAGCAAGTTGCTCAAAACCATTGATGTGGCCGTGTTGACCGCAGCGGTCTGGGGCGGCACCGCTGAAGTGTTTGATGTCAACGTCGTCAAAACCATTCGGCTAATGAATTTGCTCGACCCTGAGATCTGCGAGCAGGTGATTTATTTCTCAACCGCCAGTATTTTAGATCACGATCTCCAGCCGCTGAAGCAAGCCCGCGAAATTGGCACCGACTATATCCGCTCCAAGTACGACTGCCATCAACGCTTGGCAAAATTGGCGATCGCCCCCCAAATTACGACCGTTTTCCCAACCCTGGTGTTTGGTGGAGACGATACCAAACCCTTTTCGCACCTCTCAGCCGGACTACCCGACCTACCCAAGTGGATCAACCTGGCTCGGTTTTTCAAAGTCGAGGGCAGCTTTCACTTCATCCACGGCCACGATATTGCCCAAGTTATTGCCTACTTGATCGAACATCCGCCCGACGTCGATCAGCCCAG
>JAYUYI010000031.1:0-2228 GCA_043752545.1 Thermoleptolyngbya sp. | reverse complement strand
CATCAGACGCCAGAAAAACGGTGCAGGCATTAACCACCGCGTTGCCTGTCGCCGCGTTAGCGGTGTCAAAATCGCAGATGTAGGCCGCTAGCAATTCACCTTGCGGATTAAAAACCCGGGAATTGTAGCCATAGTCAGCCGCAGATGTGCCCAAGTGGTTGACGAAGGTATAGCGTTCTACATATGTATAGATGCTCCATGCCTGCGCATTTACGACTAAATCCACGCGTTTGGGCGTGCCATCGCTGCTGGGATAGGCCAGCCAATCGGTGAGTACCGAGTCACCAAACTGGCTTTGTGCCCACCACAGGCTGGGAATCGTGGGCCGTGTCTGGTTAGCAAGCCTAGAGGTAACAATGGTCGGATCGGTGGGGATCGCACCGGGTTGCAGCAGGTTCAACTCTAGCGGCACTGCCAATGGCTCCAATACCAGGGCTGCAACAGCCGGATTTGGGGGATCTGCTGCCAGAGCAGGCTGGAACTCCACACCAACCTGGAACTCCACACAAAGATTGACCCATAGACTTAGCCCAAACAGCGATCGCCGCATCATAAAAACAGGTGTTAATTCAAATTTCCCCAGCAGGATTTAAATCTCCTATAGTCCCTGACCCCTGTTCATCCTAGTCGATCCTCAATCTCTGCTGCACAATAAAGGCAGAGATTGATTTTGCCGATATTGATTGTAAAAGCCAGCATGACTTCCCTGCTCATTCACGCCCAAGACCTGTTAAGCGATCGCATTGCCCGCTATCGTGCTCGCGTCGATTATTTATCCATCCGACTAGAAGAATCGGAAGGCACCGATATCTTGCTGCGCGGCGGCAACGTTGAAACCTTGAGCGAGGGCATTTCCATTGGCGGGCAGGTGCGCGCCTGCCACAAAGGCGGTTGGGGGTTTGCCAGCTTCAATCGGCTGACCAGTCTGACAGAATGCATTGAAGAGGCGATCGCCGCTGCCCACCTGGTCGGAGACGAAGAAACGCTGCTGGCCGCCGTAGCAGCCATCCACGATAGTCAGCCCTTAAAGCTAGCAGGCACCGACCCGCGCCATATTTCATTGGCGCGCAAAAAAGATCTGTGCAGTCACTATGCCGACATTCTGCGCAGCGTAGACGACCGGATCACCACCACCTCCGTCCGCTATGGCGACAGCATTCAACACATGGTGCTGGCCACGTCTGATGGCATCTTGATTGAGCAATCGTGGGTGGATATGGAAATGCGATTTGCCGCCACTGCCCGCAACGGTGAAACGGTACAAACGGGGCGCGAAACCACTGGCTCTCGCAAAGCCTACGAAGACATGGAGAAGCTTGATGGCCAAGTTCGCAGTGCCGCCCAACGCGCCGTCGATGCCCTAGCGCTGCCGCCCGTCAAAGGCAACACCTACACGGTGGTGATCGACCCAATTTTGACGGGTTTGTTTGTCCACGAAGCGTTTGGGCACCTGTCCGAAGCCGATATGACCTACGAAAACCCCGACCTGATGGAAGTCATGACCCTGGGGCGACAGTTTGGCTCCCCCGAGCTACAAATTTTTGATGGAGCCGCTCCCGATGGGCACCGAGGCAGCTATACCTACGACGACGAAGGTGTACCCGCCAGCACTACCCAGCTGATCCGCGATGGCGTATTGGTCGGGCGGCTGCACTCGCGTGAAACTGCCGGCAAACTCGGAGAAGCCGCCACTGGCAACGCCCGCTGCCTCAACTATCACTATCCTCCCTTAGTGCGGATGACCAACACCTGGATCGAACGGGGCACCACCCCTGTAGCCGATCTCATTAGCGGCCTAGATGAAGGCATCTATGCCTGCAACTGGCTAGGAGGCATGACCAATGGCGAAATGTTCACCTTCACCGCCGGAGAAGCCTGGATGATTCGCCAGGGCAAACTGGCAGAACCTGTGCGCGACGTCACCCTATCCGGCAACGTGTTTACCACGCTGGGAGACATTGACGCGATCGGCGACGATTTTCTTTGGGATGAGTCGGGCGGCTGCGGCAAAGGTGGACAAAGTGGCTTACCCGTCGGCTGCGCTGGCCCCAGCCTTCGCATTCGGAACGTCATCGTCGGCGGCGAAATGGAAGAGTTAGAAGGAGCAAGGATGAGGGATGAAGGATGAGTGCCAGCAATTATAAATTTGGATTGGCTACGCAGTATACAGACATAGAAGCACCTGTTTGAAAGAGGATGAGTCTAGGTGAAGTGGGTGTAGGCACAAC
>JAYUYI010000030.1:0-13084 GCA_043752545.1 Thermoleptolyngbya sp. | reverse complement strand
GCGTTTGAGTGGCGCTACGGCGGCAGCCAATCATTTGGTTGCGGAATTCTTGGGCGACATGAAGGTCGGTTTGGGCTTCGGCAATTAGCCCCGCTAAGGCACGCCCGGTACTAGTGCTGCCCAGCACAGTCGCTAGTTGCCCCAACAGTTCGCCCAAGTCGGTTTTGACACAGCCGGTATCGGGCAACGGCAAATTTTGCGTGGCGCGTTCGGCGTAGGCTTCCATCACCACAGACGCCTTGCACGGCCACCAGCGATAGATCGTTTGCTTGCCCACACCCGCCCGAGCGGCGATCGCCTCCACACTAATGCCACCATAGCCCTTTTCCTCCAATAGCTCTGCCGCTGCCGTCAAAATCGCCCGGTGACAGCGATCGCTGCGGCGGCGACAGTCGGCAGATTTTTGCGATAGTTCAGTTTGGGCGGCGTCACACGAGTCGTCGGGTGCCATAGGTGGCTCTCATCAAAATTGCAGGGACTTGGCAGCTAAGAGGGTCTGTTGTAGCTCAGGATACTTCAGCATATAACTAGACGAACCGTCTCGTCCACTCTTGACAAGACGAGACGGTTCGTCTAGCCTAAGCCTATTGAAGATAGACCAGCTGTGAGAATAGACCAACACACTAATCTCTCTAGTTAACCAATCAGGATTTTGCCAATGAGTACTAGTCTTAATTTGTTCTCGCCGATTCAAGTCGGTGCCTACACCCTGCCCAACCGCATCATCATGGCACCGCTGACTCGTAACCGAGCCGGAGCTGGCAACGTTCCCACCGACCTCATGGTCACCTACTATGTTCAGCGCGCCTCAGCAGGGCTACTCATCAGCGAAGCCACGCAGGTTTCACCCTGGGGACAGGGATATCCTGCCACTCCCGGCATTCATTCGCCCGAGCAAGTGGCGGGCTGGCGCAAAGTAACGGACGCGGTGCATGCAGCAGGTGGACGAATTTTCTTGCAGCTGTGGCATGTCGGACGGATCTCCCATCCCTCGCTGCAACCCAACGGTGAACTGCCCGTAGCCCCAAGTGCGATCGCCCCCGCCGGCGATGCCGCCACCTACGAAGGTTCCAAGCCCTTTGTTACCCCGCGAGCGCTAGAGCTACACGAAATCCCAGACATTATTGCCCAGTATCGCCATGGGGCTGAGAATGCGATCGCCGCTGGGTTTGACGGCGTAGAAGTGCATGGAGCTAACGGCTACCTGCTAGATCAGTTTTTGCGCGATGGAGCCAACCACCGCACCGACGAATACGGCGGTTCAGTCGAAAATCGGGCGCGTTTAGTCCTAGAAGTAACCAAAGCGGTGGTAGACGTCTGGGGTGCAGACCGCGTCGGCATTCGTTTCTCGCCCAGCAGCACCTTCAACAGCATGACCGATTCCAACCCCGAAGCCACCTTTAGCTATGTGCTGGAACAGCTCAACCCCTTGGGGCTGGCCTATGTGCACCTACTAGAGCCCAGCGAGTCGGACTTGCGCCACGGCGGCGGCTCAGTTCCCACCACCTATTTCCGCCCGATGGTTCAAGGCAACTTGATGGTGAACTGGGACTACGACCAAGAGAAAGGCAATGCCGCGATCGCCTCTGGTAAGGCCGAACTGGTGTCCTACGGCAAGCTGTTCATTGCCAACCCCGACTTACCCGAACGGTTTCAGTTGAACGCAACATTGAATGAACCCAATCCGGCTACCTTCTACGGCGGCGGTGCTGAGGGCTATACCGATTACCTGTCTTTGAAGGAATTGCAGGCGGTCTAGATCTCTGGGTAGGGGCGAGTGGCACTACAACTTAAACTGATCTCTAACCGAACTGAAATCCCCCTTTAATAAAGGCAGATTTCAGTCCGGTTCTCCCTTTTTCTTCGGATGGCCGTTCTCCAAGATGCCTGCTAGATACCCAAAAATTTAGTCAACGCCATCGGACATTGCTGCAAGCGACGTCCGGTAGCTGACCCAGAAACTGAGTAAGCAGTCAGGAGGTTGAGGATCGTGTTATTTAATCCACGGCAGATCTTCGGCTTTTGTAGGCAGTCGAAGATCTTGCCTGTGCAGAGCATGTATCACCAGTAAATTGGGCTGAATCAAGAAAGCAGCCAAAAATATAGCTGATAAGCTAGAGAGTATGAATATTAATGCCTCTATTATCGATCAACGGTTGGGATCAGTCACCGACGATATTCGGCAGCAGGCTGCTGAAGAATTGCGTATTAGTGAAGCAAGCAGGCTTAAATCACTAGCATTTGTGTATTTATGCGTCAAAACCGTTTTAGATTTAGAGGACGATGATGTCTTTGATTGTTTGACCGAAGGAGGGGGAGATTTTGGCGTAGATGCCATGCATATCTCTGAGGAATACGATGGTGAATTCACCGTCAGCCTATTTCAGGCTAAGTACAAAAACGATCTAGAAGGCAACGCTAACTTTCCCGAATCGGGGATAGAAAGTCTAATCAATGCCATCAAATATTTGTTTAATCCTACAGCCAAGTTAGAGCATATTAATCAACGATTACTCGCGAAAGTTGAAGAAGCCCGGAGTTTGATTCGAGACGGATATATCCCACAGGTTCGCGCCCTAGCCTGCAATAACGGGTTGCAGTGGAACACAGCAGCCCAGGAAGCAATTGAGCGAACCGAGTTTGGCAACCAAGTGACGTGGGAACACGTTAATCACGAACGCCTAGTCAAGATTCTGCAAGCATCCAAATCGGTTAAGGATACGTTGCAGCTCAGTGGCAAAGCGATCGTTGAAGATATGGACTTTAGCCGAGTGCTTGTGGGAAAAATCTCAGTTACTGAAATAGCAACTCTGATTGAGCGACACGGAGAACGCCTGCTGGAACGCAATATTCGCCGTTATCTAGGCTTGCAAGGCAACCGAGTTAATGAAGGCATTCGTCATACTTTGATGAGTAATGAAAAGAACAATTTTTATTTTTATAACAATGGAATAACGCTGACTTGTGACAGTTTTTCCTACAACGCACTACAAGATGGCAATTATCGGGTGCGGGTCGAAAATCTGCAAATCATTAATGGTGGGCAGACCTGCATGACAATTTCTAAAACGTTGCAGGAGCCGAATTTGCTACACCAAAATGCTCAAGCCTATGTTCTGCTTCGGCTTTATCAATTACCTAACGATAACGACGATCTAGTTCAAAAAATTACTTACGCTACCAATAGTCAAAACCCAGTGGATCTGAAAGATCTACGCGCTAATGATGAACGTCAGCAACAGTTAGAACTAGATATTCAGCAATTAGGGTTTAACTATCGCCGTAAGCGCTCTGACAGTGGCACTCGATCTACCGATATTACTTCAGGAGTAGCCGCTGAGGCCGTGCTGTCGGTTTGGCAAGAAAAGCCTCAACAAGCCAAGTTCTTTGCGCGCGAACATTTTGGCAAGCTATACGATTCAATCTTTACTGATCAGCTCAACGGCGCACAAGTTGTACTTGCAGTCCAGCTATACAGAATTGCTGAAAATCGCCGCAAGCGACCAGAAACCAATGATCCCGATTTCGTCCGCTATGCTTCATGCTTTATTGCAATGCAAATGGGACGAAGACTTCTCAATGAGATGAACCTTCAACAGAGAGATATTAGTCACCGAAATTTTCAAGCAGCTTATCAGCGGGTCGAGCAAAACGGGGAAGCCTATTTCAACGCCTCAGTACAAGATATTCAACAAGCACTTCAGGAGCTTTACGGGGAGCAGGAGATTTCATTGCAACAACTTTCCGCCACGTTTCGACGAGGTGATTTAATCGGTAACCTGCAGCAGATATAAATCCGTTAAATACATGTTGAGAGAAATATATATCGAGAGAAATTCGAGATATATTGAAAGCGTTTTATCGGTGAAAGGCAGGATCACACTAGCCAAAATCGATATTAAGGAATCGCAGATCTGAACCGATTTAGACACTCACGGTACTACGCCAATGTGATAGAACACTATTTCATACCCAATCGGCGTAATATTTTGCTGTTTCAACCCAAGCGTAGAGTTGAGTTGGGGTCACTGCTCGATCATGTTAATAGTGATCATCTGTAAACCGCACAGATACGTGCCCTAAGCGGGAGCAATCTCCAATCTTGAACGTTTATGTGTGCTGAAACACATATGTACTGAAACACATAATGTGCGATCGCATTTCCAAAAATATCGCATTTCCAAGAATATTGAAATCGGCATATCTCTTTATTGCAAAATATTACGATTGCCTTGGCGCATCGGCCTAGCTTGCATTGAGGCGCTATTATCAAAATTATCTTACAACTAAAGGGATTATCGACCTTGTTGAGTTTCGTTGGGTTCAACCAAACCTACGTTCAACCAAACCTACGTTCAACCAAACCTACGCGAAAAGTTTTATCCGTCAACAGCGGCCTGGCTCAGCAATTTGACTCAGCAATTTGGCTCAGCAATTTGACTAAGCAATTTGACTCAGCCAAGTGTTATTGAGCGGGAGAGTTCGCAGGTTTAAAGAAAGCATCACTACATAGAATGTTGTGAATATGCAGCAAAAAACATGCTCTAAGAGGCAAGCATTATGCCGGATGGTGTCGTACAAGTTGGGCGCGGTGGGGTTCTTTTAAGTGCGACCAGTACTCTAAATCCGGTTGAACAGCTACTGCGGTTGCGATACGAAATTACCAGTGGCGGCATTCAATTTTACCGTCAGCCTTCTTTCCCCACAGACACTCCCAATCGTCGCGATGCCATCGCGATTTTTGAGGTATTAGATAGTCTGTTAGGAGTGCCCAGTGCAGCACTACAAAGCCGAAACGGACAGCTAACGCTGGTTTCTCTTCCCGCTACTCCAAATGCAGCCTTCTATAACGTGGCATTGCAGGGCATTGTAGGCACTAGCCCGACGGGGACAGCTTCGGTCAGTGCTATTAATTTAACGGTGCAGCGATCGCAGCCCTTTGCTAGTGCGGCCAATCTATCGTTTCAAGACTTGACGCTGCAATTTACGGTAAATCGCGCCACGCCTGGGGTCCAGGTTAGCGGGAGTGTAACGCTAAACCTGTTTGGCCAAGCTATTGCGCTGAAAGCAAGCTTGAGTGATCAGGGGTTGCTATTTCGCCCTGAGCTATCAAATGCGACCTCCCCTGTGGTGCTGAATGGGCTGGGCAGTTTGAATTTGGCAACCCTAGAAGTGGGCAGCAGTGGCGGATCTCAGCGATGGGATCAATTAGAAGCGCTGTATAGCTTTGATGAGGGCAGCGGCGATAAAATTTTTGATAGTGCGGGAATTCGCTCAATTGAGCATCGAGAACAGGTGCCGCTCGATTTGGACATTAACCCATCTGGGCAGATCACTCGGACGGAGACTGGGATTACGCTTAATCGTGGGGCTGCGATAATATCGGCTCGACTGCGGCAACCGGACGATAAAAAAATCCCGAAAATTATCCCTGCCTGTCGCAAAAGTAATGCCCTCAGTATCGAAGCCTGGGTGCGATCTGCCGCTGCCACGTTGCCGGAGAATGCTGAGGCTCCTCCTCGCATTGTCACGTTGTCAAAAGACATCAGCACCCGCAACTTTTTGCTAGCCCAAGGGGGTGCAGAAAGCCGTGAAGGGGGTGACTTTTATGGAGTACGGTTGCGGCGTACCCGCGATGGTAAAACGGATGCCAACGGGCTGCCGCCGCTGGTGTCGCGGCGGGGAGCGCTCACCACTCAGCTTTCCTATGTGGCCTTTACTCGCGATCGCGACGGCACAGCTCGGCTCTATGTCAACGGTGTCGATCAGAGTGACGCTAGCCGACCCGCCGATTTCAGAGGCGATTTTAGCGAGTGGGATGACTCGTTTCAATTGGCGATTGGCAATGAAATTACCCGCAATCGGCCTTGGGCGGGCGATTTACAGCGCATTGCGATCTACAGTCGAGCGCTGTCGCCAGCTGAGATCGAGCAAAGCTATTTTCCCGCGCTGCGGGCGCAGCTAACGCTGGCCAATGTTGCGGCTCCGCTGACGACGATTGGAGTAGAGCTGCGAGCATTAAGCGATCGCACCCAGATACTCTACCGTCCGACTGCGCCCGTGGCGATTACGCCCGATTTGCAGCTCGATCAAATTAACCTGGGGTTTGAACTGATAGCGGGCAGTCCCACTTGGGTGGCGGCTGGGAGCGTCCAGGCAAGTCTGTGGGGACTGGTGATCGGCAAGCTTGTCCCTAGTCTGACGCTCAATGCCGACGGACAGCCGACGTTTGTGCTCACTCGCCAGCCAAAACCCGATACGTCGTTGGAGTTGCCGCAATTGGGGCGCTTTAACTTGGGCGCGTTTGAATTGCGGGCTACCGCAGCAGGCTGGCAAATTCCTACCGTGGGGCAGATGACCTTTAGCGTCCTGCCGCCGCCGCTGCGAGGAGCGTTGCCGGTGGGGTTGGCGATCGCCGACAATACGCTGTTTTTGACCTTGAATCCCACGCCGCCGTTGACCCTAGTGGCGCAGCTGGTGTTTGACCGGGTGAATCTGCGGTTTCAGCGCATTGCTGAGGGCTGGGCGGTGCTGGGAGAGGTGGGGCTAAAGCTGTTTGGCAATTCGCTGCCGCTGGTGCCCAGCTTTGCCACCGATGATCCCAGTCGTCCCTTTACCCTGACGTTTTTGGCCAGCCCAGAACGTCCGGACGCCCTCAGTAGCCCACCCGGCGACCTCTATCTGTCGCGGCTGCGGCTGCGGGCAGTCACCCCAGCCAGCAATAGCTTCTGGGCGATGGGGCTGGTTGGCGTGGTCGAGCTAACGGGCCGCACAGGACTTGAGCGATTGGGAACCCTAACGCTGGAAGCTGATGGCCAAATTCAGGGTAATCTGACGACGCCCCAGCAGCCGACGCAGCTACAAGGCAAAAGCAGTTTGAAAAGTGCGACTGAAACGCTGTTTGGCGGCGACTTTCAGGCGCAGGGCGATCGCCTGGTGCTCACGGGCAAATTCACGCTGTTTCCCGATGGCTCACCGCTACAGTTCAATCAAGCGGCTCAGATTACCTTGGGGCCAGCCGTCCAGCTGCGGTTGCAGCCGCCGCTCACGGTCACGACTGCCAACTTCGAGTTACGCAATCCTCAGCTCAGTCTGACAGGTGGGCAGTTGGCTCTGAGCGGCATCTGGCTGGGAGAACCAGTCACCCTGTTTGGCAGCCAGCGCGGAGAGGAGTTTATTCTGCGAGGGCTGCCCACGTTTGTATTGCCCTTTAGTTTGAATCTGGGAGCGATTTATGAACCGCAAACGGCTGTTAAGTTAACCGACTTCTTGCGATCGCCGCAGACGGGAACTGATTCGCGCACCATGCAGGTGGATGTGCAGTTGGAGCTCAGTAGCGGTGGCGTGCAAACAACGCTAGCAGGGATATTTCAAGCCGACGATGCAGACGGGCAAGTCCAGGATTTGCGCATTCCGGAGGTGACGGTATATACGCCGCCGCCTAACCGCAATGCTCTGCTAGGACACCTAATTACCGAACTAAAGGCGCAGCCCGATCAGATCATTGCGCCTCAGTTTCGTCAGGCTAGCAGCTACCGCTTGGCAGTGGCAGCAGGAGCGACGGCGGCTCGTCAAGAATTGCTGTTTTATCTAGGCACCGCAGCCGGGGTACCCACTGCGCCGATTGAGGCTGTACTGCCGCTGGTGTTTGCCGCCACCAACCAAACTGTGGCAGATGCCAAGGGGCTATTTCGGCTAGAGCAACGCGATCGCTGCCAGCTCACCTTGACTGTGGCCGGACAATCGAGTGCGGCGATCGCCACTGCCTATCGCGATTTTCTGGGCCAGCTAGCCGCGCAAGAAAACCCGGCGCGATCGCTGTTACCGGGCGCGATCGCCCTGATTAAACGCCAGATTGCCGAACGGTTGCCCCTGCCGATTAACCAAACATTGGCCTATTACTACGGCCTAGAACCGGGGGATGGCGGGCGGGTGGATTTGCAAGCCGGAATGCGGCTGCGGGTCGATTTCCAAAATTACCAGGACGTGCCGCCAAATGAACGAACGGCGATCGCCATCAACGGCTTTGTTGGTAGCGGCACCACGTATTTTTCCGTGCATTCTTACCCCAATCCGGCGGCTGTGGGGCAATTTTTGCTGGGTTTTGATCCCTTCATTGCCCGGATTCCGTTTGCCATTCAAACCGACGCCTCCAAAGACGGGGCCGGCAGCATCATTGACATCCACAAACCAGGCTTCCGCTTCCCGTATTACCGCTTGTTTTACCCCGGCCAGTTTTCTGTTGTGGCAGCCCCCAAAGGCTCAGAGCGGACGATTACCTTGGTGGGAGCTGCCAGCCTTGCCGACTTGGAAACGGCTACAGAACAATATCGTAAAAATGGCAGCGTTCAAGCGACTGACACCCGCATTAGTTTCTTCTTCCGAGGACGGGTAACGGTCGTTCCCGAAATTGCTATTTTTGTGGACGAACAACCCCTCTATGTGTCGCTGGGCACCACCCTACGGCAGGTGGCAGAGCGCTTTACAGGTATTCCCGTCAGCGCGTTGCCGCGTCAGCGCTTGCAAAGTTTTCAGGGAACGTTGCGACCGCGCCGCTTGATTCACGGCGGCATTAACAGTTCGCCTGCCTATCGCTTTATTGATCTAAATATTGATTCGTCTAGTGCCAATAATGCTAATGCCAATGATCTCGATCCCTATGATTTACCTGTGGTGCAGGGCGATCGCCTTTATTTCTAAAGTCTGTGTCGTCAAGCATAGATCGTTGATTGATTTGATTTTGGCTTAAGCTGCGAGTTCTCGTTCATTCTGGCGTGTCATGTTTATTCCCTCTTTTGCCAAACTGAACAGCGATGATCCGCTCTACTTCCTGCTCGAAGCGCCGGAAGTAGCCGCTCCGATGAATTACTGTATTGCTTTTTTGCCGGATGCAGTCATATCTGATCGGCAAGCAGATCACGAGCCAGTATCCAACGAGCCAGTATCCAACGAGCCCCTGCCGCTGGCCGACACCTGGAACACCTGCCCCGGCATCTACTTATATTTAAATGTAGCCAAGGTCGCCCTCCAGCAGCCGACGTTCGTCGCGTCTTTGCAGCGCTTCCTAGCAGAACTGGGCACGCCCTTGACCCCCAGCCCAATTCGGTTGCTTTGGCTAGAAAACCCCGCTGATCCGATTGCGCTGTGGCGATTTAATGCGCTGACGCTACAGTCTAGTAGTCCGGTAGAACTCCTTGCCTCTGACACTGTCCCAATTCGGATTGATACCGTTGCGTCCCCTGCTTTTTTTAGCTTCCGCAACTACGGCCTATTTGTGGCGGGGGGAACCCAGGTTGGCTTAAATCCTGCTGGCGATGGGCTGGTACTCACGCGGGAATCGTCTAATCCGCAGGGCTTTTATCTGTCTGCCGAGTTTGATACTCAGCGGCTCTATGGCGTAGACGCAGAGATCACGCTACCGTTTGCCGGGGCGATCGCCGGATGCTTGCAGACCCAGTTAACGGTGCAAAAACCAGAGCCTGTGATAGCTGACGGAGCGACCCGTGCGGCGGCAGACAAGGGCTACCGAGAACTGACGGCGCTAGATATCGGGTTTCGCATGTTCTTCAAAGATGCCACCCAGGCGGCGACCGCAGACGCCTTTGCCGTGGCGGCACATCGCTATCCTTTCTTGCTAGATGATGAGGCCGCCCTGCGACATTATCCGACGCCGCTGACGCTGTATCCTACTCTCGACCCTCTGCATCCCCTAGAGGCTACCCGCACCTATTTTGGCTTTGTGCATCCGCAGACGGGGGTCAAAGCCAGCGATCTGCCGTCTGGCTATTGCACCAACATTGGCTACACGATTCACCTGACGCCCCAAGCCGCCACCTGCCGCCTGGTGTTTGCCCAACTGCCGACCGATAGCCTCAGCGCCGCCGATCCGCTGTCTCTCATGCCCTACTATTTGGTGCCCATGGGCGATTTTGGCATGAGCGTGCCTCGCTATGACACAGGGGTATCACAAGACCCGGCTGACTATGACGATAATCTGGTCTGCGGCCTGTCGGGGGTGGAGTATATCAAACTGGCGATCGCCTCTCCCCCTGCAACTCCTCCAACTCCAGCACCAGCACCTGATGCTACTGTAGACCCAAATGCAGATCCAACTGCCGCCCCGCTCCCCGCTAACTTGCTCTGCTGTAGACCCGGATATCCCGCTTTTGCCCCCGGATTTTTGCCCAACCAGCCCGCCACTAGCCAGCATAAAGGCGAGGCGCTGCTGACTTCGTTTGCCACAACGGCATGGGCGTTTGTGCGTCAGCCAGCGGGAGCGCCGATTTATTATGCTCAGCCAGAGCAATCTATTTTACATAGCGCCACGCTTGGCGATGAAGGAGATGCACTGGACGGGATTCTCGGCTATTTGGAAGTGCCTGCACTGGCGCTGCCGCCCGAGCCCGAGCCGTTTCCGTTGCTGCCCTACGGCGGTGTGAGAGACGCGGGTTTGGCCAACTACCTGCAACTAGAGCAGCAGTGTTTGAGTCCTCAGCGTCGGCTGCTGCTGCTGGAGCAAGCTGACCCGGCCTTGCCCCTGATCCCCAGCCCCACCGAGGATGGGACTGGGAGTGCCCCTAGCATTCCTGGCACCACGCCCCAGGGGTTAGTGGCCGAGTTCTCCCCCGACTATGAAACGATTCAGTCGCTGGTGCTAGCGCGGGATACCGAGCAGCGGCTCTTACAATTTCACAACATTGAGCGGCGATCGCCCATCCGAGCAGCACTCCAGGCTCCCGAGATGTTTTGGGTGATCACCGATCCAGCGTCTTTGGCAACGACGTTTACCGATGATCAGCTCACCATTCAGGGCTGGACATTTAACTTGAATCCACCCAAGTGGCGCGCGGGAACGGTGCTGATTTTCAAATTCTTTGATCAGCCACTGATTGATTTGCTGGAAAATGTGCAGGTGTGGACGAACCCCGCCGTGTTTGTGGGCAACACCCGCGAGATTGAAACGGTGCAGCAGCAGTTGCTCACCACCTTGAAGGAGGCGATCGCCCGCAGTGCGCCAGATGCGCCCCCCAAAGATCGGGAAAACTATGGTCCTTTGGCGCGGATTGCCCAGCACTCCGGTTGGTCAGGCATCATTGCGTTGAATGTTGACGTGCCGCTCGCCAGCCTGCCGCCCGAACTCCGGGCGCTGGCGGCAGGGATTGACCCTCAGCGGTTTTACGCCCAATACGTGGGGATTGAAAGCACTCCGGTGCGCCCAGTCGGCGGGAAACTGGTAATTGGGCAATCCTCTTTATTTGGCTTAATTGATTATCAAAATGAGACAATTCCGCTGCCCAATACCACTGGCTATGACTTTGAAGTGCGCAATCTGCGCGTGTTGTTTCAAAACTCTCAGGTAAAAGCATTTTCTAGTGAAATTGCGGTCACGCTGGATCGGTTATTTGACGAAGAAACCCAGTTAGTCAATCCTCCTGTTACTGATTCACTGAATAATTCAACGAATGATTTACCGAATGATTCAACGAATGATGCAGCTAACGGGGCAGCGAATGATGCCGGGAATGATGCTGGGAACGTGGCGGAGAACGTGGCGGGCGATCGCAATATTCTATTACTTAAAGGCACCGCCGAAAGCCACAATGGACGCACGGCCTATGCCTTTAGCTTCAGCGGTGAGAATCGGTTTTTGACGCCCAAGAGCACGGCATTGAGCCACGTTGATCTAATTAAGGCTCAATTTTCTACAGACCCGGTGACTGCTGCGGCTGGCCAGTCCACGACCATTACCGGACGCTTTACCTTCTGGGGCAATCTAGATTTTAGGCAGCTGGCGATCGCCGCTGATCCATTCCAGTTTGACATGCTCTCCTTTGGAGCCGACCCGCCCGATCCCAAGGCTCTCAGCCCAGATGCTGCCTCACCGCCCCAATTTCTAGCATTTTCTAACCTGGTGGTCACCATGAGCTTTCCGGTCGATGCGCCGCAGCTGCGGACATTTGCCTTTGACCCAGGACAGCTCGCGTTTGATTTGAAGCGCAGTAAACCCCGCCGCGATAGTTTGTTTGCCAAGTTCCCGCTGAAGTTTACCGGGCTACTGTATGGTTCTGGCGATAAAACGATTGATAGTTTTGGCTATATGCCAGTGAAGTCGCCGATATCAGGAAAGTTGCGATCGCGCTTCATGATGACGGGTGCAGTCTTGCAGAACCTGGGCACGGTGGAGGGTGCATCGACCCTAATCACGCCGCTTCAGGCATTGGTAGGGCAAGAATTTTTGGATCAAGCTGCATTTGTAGCCGCCCTGCGAGTCTTTGCTGGGGCTGGATTGACCGACCCGCTGCAAAAAACAATCGTTAAGGCCGCTCAAACACCACAGTCTTGGTACGCGCTGACGTTTAATCTGGAATTGGGCAGCCTCGGGGCACTGGCAGGTCGAGCCGGGTTTGTCGCCAACCTGGTGTTTGCCTGGAATCCTGGTGCGGGCAGCAAATTCTTTGTCGGGCTGCGCCTGCCTGGTTCTACCGGAGGCAAACGAGAAATTAGCTTACAAGGGGTGATCAAGCTGGTGTTCAAGAACATCGACCTGGTAGTGGCTCGAAATAAAGATCCGATCAGCAATAAAGATCGGATCAGCTATGTGCTGAAGCTAAAAAATATCATGCTGAAATTTCTGGCACTGTCGATTCCACCGAATGGCCGCACCGAGATTATTCTGTTTGGCGATCCGGACGGAACGGCTGAGAACAATCAGTTGGGTTGGTATGCCGCCTACGTAAAGGATCAATAGTGCCGTGGATATTGAAGTGCTGAAACTAATTATTCTCGATAACTTGGCCACCACTGACCCCGACCGGACGCCGTCGCTAGCCGCCGATGCGCTGGAGTCTCCTGCCATTCAGCAGCTGTTTGAGACCTACCTAGAAGGCGAATTGATGGTGAGGGAACTGCTGCGTGACCCGATTGATGCGCCCGATAGCATTACCATCTTGGCCGCAAGCTACAACGTGGCATTCACCGACATGGCGATCGCCGCTCGATTTAGCCTCACTCCCGAGGGCGAACCCACCTGTGTGATTACGGCGGTTCCCGATGACGTCTGGTCGTTTGCCTCTAGCTTCCCCAC
>JAYUYI010000029.1:0-2229 GCA_043752545.1 Thermoleptolyngbya sp. | reverse complement strand
CCGTTCAGTGGCAGAACCTATTAGGGACAAAGTTGCGCGAGGCATTGAGCAGTCGGCAACCCGATGCCATTCAGCGTCAGGGACGGCTGGCGATCGCCTTCGTCCTAGGCATTGTGCTCCTTACGTTTCTGTTCACCGCCGTGTGGAGAAGATTGGGTAAACGCCAGAAACAGCTTGAGCAACAGCGCGACGTGGCATCTCCCGCTGCTACTGCAACCCAACCCACCCCACCTTTAAATTCTCAGGCAGGGGTAAATACTCAAGTAGGCGTCAACAGCCAATTCGGTGACGAACCCGACGATCCGCCGAATTGGGTGGTGTTTGAGCACATTCAGCGCTGGTTAAGTCTGCGCCGCCGCCTAAAAATTGTTCACTTTTTGCGCTGGCTAATATTTTGGATCGTTGTGCTGCTGTGGGTAGCGGGCATTGCTATGGTGCTCTATCAATTCCCTGAAACCCGAGCAGCGGCAATGGGGGTAATCTCGTCTCCAATTGTGGTGCTAGTGGCCTGGTTTCTCACGGGTTTAATTAACCGATTGGCCAATCTGGGGATCGATCAATTTGCTAAAGCCTGGGCAGATGGCGAGTTCATCACGGTAGAAAACCTCCAGCGCCGGTCGCTGCGCATTTCTACCATTGCCAATGTGCTCAAGGGCCTAACCACTGTTGTGGTCTATACCATTGGAATTGGGTGGGTGCTCCAACGTCTCAACATTGCACCCGCGTCGGTGCTGGCGTTGGGGGCAATCGTGGCGCTTGCTGTTTCGTTTGCCGCTCAAAGCTTGGTCAAAGATCTGGTGAATGGGTTTTTGATTTTGCTCGAAGATCAGTACGCGATCGGCGACTACGTCGCGATTAACAACGTCTCGGGGCTAGTAGAAAACTTGAATTTGCGCATCACGCAGCTGCGAAGTGATGCTGGCAATTTGATTACGATCCCCAATAGCCAAGTGATTCAAGCAGAAAACATGAGCCGCGCCTGGTCTCGTACCGATTTCCGCATTCAGGTGGCCTACGATACCGATATCGATCAGGCGCTAGCGATTGTGCGAGAGGTGGCCGATGAACTATCCAAAGATTCGCATTGGGGCGCGTTAATTTTGAATGCGAGTGAATTGCTGGGCATTGATGATATTTCGCACTCTGGGATCGTGATTCGCACTTGGATTCGGACTCAACCCCTTAAGCAATGGATCGTTGCGCGTGAGTTTCGCCGGCGGTTGAAGCTCGCGTTCGATCGCCACAATATCCACATTGGGATGCCGCAGCCAGCCCCAGGTGGCAACTTAATGGAGCGAATTGATGTCCATTAGCAAGTGGGGATTGATTGGCTATTTAGGAGGAGGGGCGATCGCATGACTCAATCATTACAACGCTGGGTAGGCTGGATCAAGAAATATGGCACACTATCGATTGGAGCCATCAGCCTAGCGATCGGGCTGCAGGCACCGAGTGCCGAGGCCGCAGAGCGCGTCGTATTTCAGTATCGGGGGCTAGAACGGGCGATCGCCGTTGCCGACCTGAATACCCTGGCTGAAACCGGAGAAGCGCCGCGATCGCTGAGGCCATTCTTGCGGCTTGCCAATCAGCAGCCTGCCCAGGTGCAGCAGACCTTAACCCGCTCCATTCCCATGAGTCCGGTGCTGCTCGATCGGGTGCTCAATAGCCCAATTGGGTCGCTCGTATTGGATGAACTAACCCCCATTATTCATACCCCAGGCAATACGGCTGATCGACAGGCGCTGCGGTCTGCCTTAGTGCTTTCTGCCGCCGATGATCAAGCTGTTTCGCTGCTAGAAATTTTGCAAAACTACCCCACCCAAGATGTGGAAGTAGATGTAGTGCGACTGGGTGAAGCGGTCGTAAAAATTAGCAGTTGGACAAGTCGGATTCAGCAAGCGCTCGATTTTTTACGCTAACGACTCAGGACAATTTACTCAAACTCTCTTAAGGTTAGGATGCGAGTGGGCAAATGGTTTTTTTGCCATTGCCTATTTGATCATGCAATGTTATAGATATATTGGGTTCTGGCGGCGGGAGAGAAGTTGGATGAGTTGGCTCAGGCTTGTTTGGCTTGAGGCTGCAGACTGAAGCGATCGCCAGATGACAAACTCGAATTCATTTTCGAGCTGTTGAGCGAGGTTCACGGAGCTAGAGACTTTTTATCGACCTTGACGCTGCGGTTAAAAATTTTGCATAACGTATGAGGGTCTAAAAGGATGTTTTAAA
>JAYUYI010000028.1:0-5745 GCA_043752545.1 Thermoleptolyngbya sp. | reverse complement strand
GCGCCATTTGCAGCACCTGCTGGCTCCAAAACTCAATCAACCGATCCGCTTCCGAGCGCCAAGGACTAGACGCAGAGACTTGATTAGCCGTTTGAATGGCTGAAACCAGCATCGCAGGTGTGCCTGTATTGGCCGTGTTATAGGCATCCATCAGGGTTGCTTGATCGCTAGATTGCTCTGCTTGTCGCTGAGACGGCACCAAGGTAATTTCTGAAGGGACTCGGGTAGTGGCAGAGCTAGACCAGGTAGAGTTAGACGCACGGCCAGACGGGGCAGGGGCGATCGCTATCTCAGGTACCTCACCCAGTGCATCGGGTTCTATCAGCGGTGCCTGCAGTTGCTGCACCTGACGAGTCCAGACTCGAACCTGCTCTTGAGCATCGGCATACAGCGCCCGCCCACGGCTAATGCGGCTAGCGATCGCAATGGCAGATTGCAGAGAATCTAGATCGCCAGGAATCGCCATCTGCTCAGCTTGATCCAAAATCGGACGATCTTCACTGGTTTGAATGTCGCGCGTCCAGCGAGAAATTTGGGTGTGTGCGTCATCTCCGTGCGGATTGCGGCGGGGGATCTGAGAGGCTTCGGCGATCGCGGCGCGCAAATCGTCAATGCCACCCAATTCCGCAATTTGCTGCGCCCGACTGAGCACAGCCAAGTCCTGCAATTCCACCTGCCAATAGCCAATCAGCTCTTGTGCCTTGCCATAGAGCGGGCGATCGCGACGAATCCGCTGAGCCTGCCCAATCGCCGCCTCAATATCTGACGCACTGCCGTTCCAGGTAGCCGCTCGAGCCTGCGCCAGTGTCGAAAAGTCTTGAATTTCGGATTGTAGATTTGCGGTGTCCGGAATCTGCTCAATGATCGCCAGAGCACCCGCTAAATCGCGCCGCCGCATTTCATCATCGGCCAGCGCCAACATATCTTTTCCCAGACTATTGAGTAACCGCTGTGCAGCTGGGAAAACGGGGCTATTGGGCTTAATTCCTTGCACCATGGCCACAGCGCTGAGCAGATTCCTCAAGCCCCCGCGTTTCCCCAAACGGCGAATTTTTGCTAACTTATTCCCGTCTTCGCGGGAGGCCGTAATTAGATCGGTCAGCTCCTGATATTTGACGGTTTCCCAATAGGTATTGCCCACGTCAAGCAACTGCACGGCCAAGTCAAATGCTAAACGCGGGTCTTGGTCTAGCAAGGCATCTTCAGCTTTTTGGTAGATGCCTTCCGCCTTGCTCCAAACCGCTTGCCACCTTTTGATCCGGTCTGCCACCTCGCGATGGGCGGATGTATTGATAGGAATTCGCTGGGCAATGGCGATCGCCCCGGTTAAGTCTCCCCGGTTAAACGTTTCAGCCGCCAGTGTCAAAATATCTTGAGACCATTGCTGAATGGAGCGATCGACTTCAGGGCGCAGGGGATGATTGGTGGGTAAGGTGTTAATCAGCTCGATCCCTTCTAGCAAGTCGTCTACCGTTTGTTTATTGGCGGCCAGCTGGGCGCAGTAGATCCGCAAAGATGCTGAAGCCGTGGGCCAAAAAGTGGATGGGCAATTGGGAATGGCAGGCAGCTTAAACAGCAGCGCTGCCGCCAAACCACCGGCTCCAATCACCGCGACCGTGGAAGAGATCGTCCAAAATTGCCAGCTGCGCAAAAAGCCCAATCGCGAAACTCGCCGCCGCCCAGCGGGAGCAGGCGTTGGTAAGTCGGATGGGCGATCGCTGATCGATTGCAGCGAGGCTACCGGAGCGGGTTGGCGGCGCGAACCCCTGGGCTGAACGTGGGGCTGGGGCGCTGGCTTGCCTGCGCGGGGCGCGTGTTGCCGACTGGCAGCGGCAGCTAACGCCTCGGGGGGCAATCCCGGATTGACAGACGCGGGACGACGGGGCGGTCGATAGTCTCCACTTGGCTCTGGACGTCCCTGTGATGCTCGCCGATCTCTCGTCATATCCCACTCACACAAAACCCACAGGGCAAAATTCGGTTACCGTTACAGCGCGATCGCCTTCGCCTTCTCTGTAAAACTAGAAAAACAGGATTGCTATTTTACGGACATCTGCTATTTCGCAGACATTCAGGCCGTACCGCATACGGCAAACGCCCAACCCGTCATGATCTCTACCACGACAGTTGTCATCCTACCCTATCTCTAGGATTCCGACACTTGAGGATTGTGCCAGCATGATCTTGCCCAGAGTCATGGTCAAATTTTTAGCCCTAATCTAGCGGCCTTTATCTACTAGCGGCTTGACTAGATTTAAGACAGGATTTAAGCTAAGACCCTGTAATTTAAGCTAAGACAAGGCATCGGCGCGCAGTTCTTCGATCAGCTCCTCTAGAGCGCGACTATCTGCCCGATATACCTCGTTACAAAAATGGCAGGTGGCTTCGGCTCCATCATCTTTGATGATCATGTCTTGCAGTTCGTCTTTCCCTAGCATTTTGAGGGCACCCAGCACCCGATCGAGGGAACAGCCGCAGTGAAACCGCAGCATTTGTGTTTCTGGCATGAGCTCGAGTCCCAGGTCTCCTAGCAAGTCTTCAAAGATTTGGGTTAATGATTTACCCGCTTGCAGCAACGGCGTAAAACCTGCCAACGCAGCCATCCGAGATTCTAGGGTTTCGACTAGGGCTTCATCGCGCGCTGCTTTCGGCAACACCTGTACCAATAGCCCCCCGGCAGCCGAGACCCCTGCCGCGCCCACAAATACCCCAACCATCAGCGCCGAGGGCGTTTGTTCCGATACCACCAGGTAATTGGCGACATCGTCGCCAATTTCGCCCGACACCAGCTCTACCGTACTGGAATAGGGGTAGCCATAGCCGACATCTCGCACGACGTAGAGAAAGCCCTCGCTGCCTACAGCACCGCCGACATCTAGCTTGCCTTTGGCGTTTGGGGCCAGCTCTACGGCAGGGTTTTCTACATAGCCCCGCACGGTGCCGTCTATGCCTGCATCCACCATCACCACACCTAGCGGCCCGTTACCCCGCACTCGAATGTTGACCCGTGACTCGGCGCGCTTCATACTAGAGGCGAGCAGCAGTGCCGACGTCATGGTGCGCCCCATGGCAGCAGTAGCCACGTAGGACAACTCATGCCGCTGCCGCGCTTCTTCGGTCAGGCGAGTGGTGATTGCGCCAACAACCCGAATCCCCCCATCTGCGGCTGTTGCCCGAATTAATTGATCCGCCATAACCTATATACTTCTTAATACTAATTATTCCATTCTATAGCGATTTCCCCTCACCCAAGGCACGGGTGAGGAGGGCACAAGTCTCCCCAGGAGAAATCTCGGAGGAATTGCAGGATCAGCCTACCAAGTAGGGATTTATGATCATCGTAGAGATTGATCAATCGTTAATTGGCCAGTTTTGAGGTATCGGGTATCGGGCTATTGTCCACCACGTCTTGCTGTTTGAGGCTTTACCGAGAATTTACTGAGCGTTGCTGTGAACTTCATCATGATCGGCTCACCCATCAAGATAATATTGTGGAAACTTCTAGGTACCTAGGTATCGTCAGATCCTTTGATGGCTAGATATTCTTATCCTGCATGGTGATCAAAAATTCAATCCTTGCTAGAGGATGGGTAGCCTAGCCCCCTTTCCTCACGCCAGTGGGCAATGCTTGAACTGCACTAAAAAACACTGCGGAAAAACTACTGCAGCTGATTCAGGTCAGTTCTTGACCGGATGAATCGGTTGGTGCCCTGAATGACAGTTAAAGACTGAGTAGATTAAGCGGATCAAAATGTGGCTCAGCGCTGCTTGAGTCACTGGTTAACGCTGTTAGCGATCGCCCATTGCTAACGATTTAGACTGGCTGAACACCCAAACTAGCCCCTTCTACCCTGGATGCCTGGATGATTAATGTGTTCTCTAGACGCAGAGAAAGCCTGCTGAACCTGCCGTCGCCTCCTGTAGATCAAGACCGCATCCTCGCTGCAATCGATGTGGGGACAAACTCAATTCATATGGTAGTGGTCAAGGTGCAGCCCATTTTGCCGGCCTTTACTATTATTGCCAGAGAAAAATCTACAGTCCGTCTTGGCGATCGCGATCGCACCACGGGCAATCTGATGCCAGCTGCCATGGAACGGGCGATCGCTGCCCTGCGGCGCTGTCAGGAGATCGCCCGCAGCCTCCAGGTCGAAGCCGTGATTGCGGTTGCCACTAGCGCCGTGCGAGAAGCCCCCAACGGGCGCGACTTCTTACAGCAGGTTGAAGCAGAATTGGGATTGACGATCGACCTGATTTCGGGTCACGAAGAAGCCCGACGGATTTATTTGGGCGTCTTGTCGGGTGTGGAGTTTAACAACCAGCCCCACGCCATCATCGACATTGGGGGTGGCTCTACAGAATTAGTGTTAGGGGATGGGCAAGAACCCCGTGCCCTGACGAGCACCAAAATTGGAGCTGTCCGGCTAACAGCTGAGTTGATTCACACCGATCCCGTGAGTAGCAGTGAATTTCACGCCCTGCAAGCCTATGTACGAGGGATGTTGGAGCGTGCGGTAGAAGAACTGCGGTCCAACATCCGACCGGGTGAGCACCCCCGGCTCGTGGGCACCTCAGGCACAATTGAGGCATTGGCCACCATTCACGCTCGCGAAAAGCTAGGCGTGGTGCCCGATCCGCTCCATGGTTATCAAATTCCTCTCGCCGACCTGCGAGACATGGTGCAGCGGTTTCGGCGGCTAAGCTGCGCAGAACGAGCCGCCTTGCCGGGAATGTCTGATCGGCGGGCAGAGATAATTTTGGCTGGGGCAGTGGTATTGCAAGAAGCGATGCAGCTCCTAGGGTTAGACTCGGTGACAATCTGTGAGCGATCGCTGCGAGAGGGGCTGATTGTCGATTGGATGCTCACCCACGGGTTAATTGAAGATCGCCTGCGGTTTCAAAGCTCCATCCGCCAACGCAGTATTTTACGAACAGCCCAAAAATATCAGGTCAACCTGCCCTACGCCGAACGCATCGCCAACTTTACGCTCAATCTGTTTGACCAAACTCAGGGCATACTACATGAATGGGGTGCCGAAGAGCGTGAGTTGCTTTGGGCTGCTGCCATCTTGCACAACTGCGGGCACTTTGTGAGCCACTCGGTTCACCACAAACACTCCTACTACCTAATTCGCAACGGCGACCTGCTGGGTTATACCGAGCTAGAGATCGAAACAATCGCCAACCTTGCTCGCTACCATCGCAAGAGCTGTCCCAAAAAGAAGCACGACAACTACCGAAGTCTCTCCAGCAAGCGGCACCGTAAAGTTGTTGATCAGCTGAATACGCTTCTACGTCTCGCTGTGGCCTTGGATCGGCGGCAAATTGGAGCGATTCAACAGCTCTGGGGTGAGCATCATCTTGAAACTCACGAGTTTCATCTCCACCTAAAACCCACCCACGCTGGCGATGATTGCGCCCTGGAACTCTGGAGTCTAGATGGCAAAAAGAGCTGTTTTGAATCTCAGTTTGGCCTCAAGCTCGTGACAATCTTAGAGAGCTAAGCAGAGAGCTAAGCGGAGTGCTAACCCCAATGTTGCTCAGACCTCGGGGTGGGGTCTGAGCCGACCTCAACCAGCGTCGAGGCTAAAACAAGGTCAAGATGTAGACCAGCGCAAACAGCACAATCCAGATGATATCGACGAAGTGCCAGTAGATTTCTGCCATTTCTATGCCCGTGTGCTTATGGTCAGAATAGTGACCCGGACGGCGCGATCGCCACAGCACACCCAAAATTAGCAGTAG
>JAYUYI010000027.1:0-5751 GCA_043752545.1 Thermoleptolyngbya sp. | reverse complement strand
CCGTGTAGAGCGGAACCAACCCGCCAATGTCCAGCGTTAAGTCACCGCTGCCGCCGGTAGATAGCGCGCCTCGCCCATCTGCTACCGTCAGCACAAACCTGCCTGCATTCTCCGGGATCACATCATCACTCAGCTCTACGTGCAGTTCCGTTTGGAGCTGAGCCGGATAGCCCCGCTGCTCCAGCGCGGCTTTAACATCGACAATTCGCAGCATCCAGCGTTCCACAAATAGGGGTTTTGCCACCTCTTCGGGTAGCACCAGCGTCAGCGGATCAACGGCGGAACTTTTCCATTGAATCGTTTTAATTTGGGAGCGGTGATCGGCCAGAAATGTCCAACAGGTGTGCAGGGCGGCTGGGGTGAGCGCCACCCAATCGTTGACTCGCAGGCGGGAATTCTGCTGGCCAATTCGTTGGGCAATCACGATATACCCTTCGGGCTGTGCGGGCGATCCCAGGCCATAAACGCTGAGAATTTCGTCGGTGTCGGCTTTTAGCAACCATGTCCACAGGGCAGAATGGCGATCGAGGTTGCCGTTGTTGTGGGGCGCGTGCTGTTGGTAGATCGCTTGAACCGCTTCAGCCGTAAGGGGCAAGGGATAGATCGGCAGCGATCGCTCTCGCATCGTCAGCACGTCTGTAGAGGCTTCCCAACCCACATTGAATCCAGCCTGCTCATAGCCGGCTTTACGGTATAGGCGCTGGGTGGCGGCATACAGCATCGACAGCGGTACTCCTTGGCGGTGCAGCTCTCGCAGTGTCTCTCGCATCAGCGCGATCGCTGCCCCGGCTCCTCGGTGTTCGGGCGCGATCGCCACCGATGCGATCCCCGTCATCTCCACCCGCCGCCCGCCCCACCACTGCCCCATCGGGATCAGGACTAACCCACCCAGCAGCGTCCCCTCCTGGCAGATGACGCGACCATGCTCTACCCCAATACAGCGGAGATATGCCTGCTCCACATCTAGCGGTGAATTGAAACATTGAGAGTGAATTCGATCGAACTCGGCTCCCTCAGTGGCTAAATCTAACGGTCGGTATTCAAAAGGAGGTGTCATATAGGAGCGTCATAGAGGCATCAGAGTGGCGGTAGGATGGGAGCATAGTCATGAATTACCAATACTGCCAACCATGGAAACAAACACGCCGCTGGATTGGGTGCTGGGCGGATTGGCGATCGCCATCTTGATAGGCGGGCTGGTGATGCTGCTGAGCGGCGTCAGCGCCATGAATAAAAAGGAGTAGCGTTTAGACCTCCGGCTTTTGCCAAAAACCGGAGGTCTGCCGAAAATCTTCAGGGCTACAGCACCCCTTTAGAGCTGGGGATCGTGTGGGCGCGGCGGGGATCAACTTCTACTGCCATCCGCAGAGCGCGGGCGAAGGCTTTGAAGGTGGCTTCGATGATGTGGTGCGAGTTGATGCCGTCGAGCTGGCGAATGTGGAGCGTAATCTGCGCGTGATTCACCACTGCCACAAAAAATTCACGCACCAGCTGCGTGTCGTAGGTGCCGACTCGCTGCGTTGGGATCTGGAGCCCGTAGCTGAGGTGGGGGCGACCGGAAAAGTCGAGCGCCACTTGCACCAGCGCCTCATCTAACGGGGCGACGAAATGCCCAAACCGGGTGATGCCTTTGCGATCGCCTACTGCCTTTGCGATCGCCATCCCCAGCGTGATCCCCACATCCTCGTTGCTGTGATGGTCATCGATCTGAATATCGCCCACCGATCGCACCTCAAGGTCAATTAGCCCATGAGAGGAAATTTGATCGAGCATGTGATCCAAAAACGGCACGCCCGTATTGGCCACACAGCGCCCTTGCCCATCCAGGTTGAGGCTCACCTGCACATCGGTTTCTTTGGTGGTGCGGCTCACCGAGGCCGTGCGATGAGCCGGGTCTAACGGGTGGGGCGCTGGGACAGATAGGGAGTTGGCAGAGCGGGAATCGCGAGTTTGCATAGGGCGATAGGGAGAGGAGAGAAGAGGAAAGAGAGATAAAGGGAAGAGAGCGGCGGCGGGCGATCGCAATTTACATTCCCATTATCTCGTACCCGGCATCCACATACAGCACCTGCCCGGTGACGCCGCTAGAGAGGTCGCTGCACAGAAACGCGGCGACATTGCCCACTTCTGTCTGGGTCACGGTGCGGCGTAGGGGAGCAATGGCTTCCACATGGTGGATCATGTCCAAAATGCCGCCCACTGCCGAGGAGGCCAGCGTCCGAATTGGCCCCGCCGAAATAGCATTGACCCGAATGTTTTGGGGTCCCATTTCTGCCGCCAAATATTTCACATTCATTTCCAATGCTGCCTTGGCAATCCCCATGACGTTGTAGTTGGGCACCACGCGGGCACCTCCCAAATAGGTCAGCGTCACAATCGCCCCGCCCTCGCTCATCAGTGGCTTGGCCGCACGGCTGAGCTGAATTAGCGAGTAGGCACTCACGTCTAGCGCCAGGTTAAAGCCATCGCGCGACACATTGCTAAAATCGCCGCTGAGGTCGTCTCGGTTGGCAAAGGCGAGGCAGTGAATCAAAATATCGAGCTTGCCCCACTGCTCACGAATAGTCTCAAACGCTGCGTCAATTTGCGCTTGATCTTGCACATCGCAGGGCAAAAATAGCTTGGGTTCTAGCGGTTCAACCAATTCGGCGACTTTTTTTTCTAGCTTGCCTTTCTCGTCTGGCAGATAGGTCATACCCATGGTGGCTCCAGCTTTGTGGAGCTGCTGAGCAATCCCCCAGGCGATGGAACGATTGTTGGCAATGCCTGTGACGAGGGCGTTCTTTCCGGTCAGATTTAGCATGATGGTTGGCTGCAAATGCGCGAATAGGATAGGTAGTTAGGCAGGGCAATCATCTCATCTGTGCTGCCATCTCATCTATGCAGTGCTCTAGTATGCAGTGCTCTATGCAGTGCCACATTAAGACGACCCCTTAGAAAAATACTGAAAAACGGGACGCAAAAGATAGGGGGGTGCAGAATCTACCAAGTTGGCAGGGGGGTAATCAATATTTTTTGGGTAAAAATGCAACCTAAACTGTATCACTTTGTTACAATCTTTCGTAGTAGCCGTGCTTAGCGGTCTGGAAGGGCCAGCCAACCCGGCATGACTGGGTTTCTACTCTATCATTAACTACCTTATGGACAACTTGCTCGAACCGCCCTCACCCCAACCCCTCTCCCAGAGCGGGAGAGGGGCTAAAGACAGGTTCCCCTTCTCCCCTTGTGGGAGAAGGGGTTAGGGGATGAGGGCGATCTTAAAGTTGCACATCGCGTATTAACCTAAATTTTGTATAAGTTGACTCACTCTGAGACTCAGTAAGTGATTTGCGATACAAAAACCTGCTCTGAAGTTAGATTAAGTGTTCTAGACATCAGAAAACTAACCCAGGTTATATCTTGGGAGCTTCTGCTCTAACGTTGATTTGAACGCGCTTGGAAGTCGAAACGTATGGTCGCAGCACATGAAAAGCCTTTAGCGGATGTGTTCCGCCAGCTCAGCGGGGGAGCATTTCCACCCATGGTGGAAACATTCGAGAGAGGAAAAACGATTTTCTTTCCAGGTGACCCGGCGGAACGGGTTTATTTTCTGCTGAAAGGAGCAGTGAAGCTCTCTCGGGTCTATGAAGCGGGTGAAGAGATTACCGTGGCGTTGCTGCGCGAGAACAGCGTCTTTGGCGTCCTGTCGCTCATTACAGGTCAACGTGCCGATCGCTTTTATCATTCGGTGGCATTTACGCCAGTGGAACTGCTGTCGGTGCCGATTGAGCAAGTTGAGAAGGCGCTAAAAGAAAATCCTGACCTGTCGATGCTGATGCTGAAGGGGTTGTCATCTCGGATTTTGCAAACTGAGATGATGATTGAAACCCTAGCTCACCGGGATATGGGATCGCGCTTGGTCAGCTTTTTGCTGATTCTCTGCCGCGACTTTGGCGTTCCCACCTCCGATGGGATCACGATTGATCTAAAGCTATCCCATCAGGCGATCGCCGAAGCCATTGGCTCGACGCGCGTCACCGTCACCCGGCTGCTGGGCGATTTGCGACAAGACAAGATGATTTCAATTCATAAGAAAAAGATCACGGTTTATAACCCTGTGGCACTCAGTCAGCAGTTTACATAAGGAAAATTCAGCTTGATCCCCTCGAATATGTACCCGTTAACAGCCGCCTGATTTAAATCTCTTGCTAAAACTCTTGGCCAGTCGTTCAAAACTCTAGGCAGAATTGAAGTACGCTGTATCTGAGTTTTGAGTATTACCAAGGATGACCACAGGGCTGGTCTTGATTGCTGCGATTTTAGTATTGGGGGGGGTGATCGCCACGATGGGCGATCGCATTGGCATGAAAGTGGGAAAATCCCGCTTGAGTTTGTTTGGCTTGCGGCCTCGGCAAACGGCCACTCTGATTACGATTTTGACGGGTATTGTGATCGCCAGCAGCACGTTTGGATTGCTATTTGCCGTTGATGATCAGCTGCGAACGGGAGTATTTGAACTAGAAGATGTGCAAGCAGAGCGCGATACGGCGCTATCGGAGCTAAAGCAGGCAGAGCGAGAAGCGGCACGGGTGGAGCAGCAGCGCGATCGGGCGACCGCCGAACAGCAGGCGGCTCAAAAGCGGCTAAGACAAATTAACCAGTCGTTGAAGGAAGCGATCGCCCTACAAAGCCGCACCCGTAAGGAGTTAGGCAGCACCCAGACCCAGTTGGATCAAATTGCGACCAACTATCGCCAAGCCCAAACGCTCCTGGGTAGCGTCTCTCAGCAAGCCGATCGGCTCCGGGTAGATATCCGCAAGCTTCAAGGCGATCGCCAGCGTCAGTTGGCCGATCGCAATCGGGAAATCGCCGAACGCGATCGGGAGATTACGTTACGTACACGGGCGATCGCCGAAAAAGAAGCCCAACTGCGCGACCTAGAAACTCAGCGAACCGCGCTGGCACAGGAAGTCCAAACCTTAGAGCGCGAATTTCAAGGTCTGCGCCGAGGCAACGTCGCCCTGTTGCGCAACCAGCCACTCACCTCCGGTGTGGTTCGCGTCGTTGCCCCAAGTGCCGCACCTCAAGCCGTCGATCAGCTGCTGCGAGAGGCCAATCGGTTTGCCGTACAGCGCCTACAGCCTGGCAATATCAACGTCGATAAACAGGTCATTCAAATTACCAACAGTCAAGTCGAACAGCTGGTGAATCAGATTCAAGCGGGCGAAGATTACGTCGTTCGCATTCTGTCAGCCGGCAACTACATTATTGGAGAACCCTGCGTGCTGGCTGGGGAAAGCTGCATTCAGGTATATGTGGCAGCCGCCCCTAACCAAATTGTGTTCCGACCCGGCGATGTGGTGGCCTCTACTGCACTGGATCCTAGCAGCATGACCGATACTAGTTTGGTGGAGCGGATTAACTTACTCATTGCCAATGCCCAGTTTCGCGCCCGTCAAGCCGGAATTTTAGGCGATGTGCTGCAAATAGCCGACGGCAGCACTGAAACTGTGATTAATTTCTTTCAATCCGTCAAGCAATACAACAAGTCGGTAGACGTGAACGCCGTTGCCTCAGAGACAGCCTACACCGCAGGGCCAGTCCGCCTAGAGCTAGTTGCTCTCGAAAACGGACGCGTGGTATTTAGTACGGCATCTCCTTCCGACAACCCCCTGCTGGATCCCATCAATCAACCGTCTGACTGATTTGGGCTGGCTGAGTTGTGTCTATCGCGTCCCTCAATCCGTCCCTCAATCCGTCCCTCAAGCTGTC
>JAYUYI010000026.1:0-2235 GCA_043752545.1 Thermoleptolyngbya sp. | reverse complement strand
CCGTTAAAGCGGTTTCCCCATCGGTTCCTGGTCAGGCGATCGCGCCACCTACCTCTGTTCAAGCCCCTTCTAGCCAGCCCCTTCAACCCGCAACTCCTGGCAAGGCTGTTACTCAGGCTGCTCCTCCGGCTACTTCTCAGGCCGCTCGCCCAACAGCTGCCAGCCAGCCAGCCCCCAATCAAGTGGCTACCAATCGAACGGCTCAAACCGTTGGCGCTCAAACCGTTGGCGCTCAAACCGTTGGCTATGTCAGAACGACAGGTAACCCCCTCAATGTCAGGAATGCGCCGGGTGGACAAGTGATTAGCACCTTGCCAAACGGCACTCGCGTGGAGTTGACAGGCCGAGACAATACAGGCTACCTAGAACGCAGCAACGGCACCTGGTTAGACCAACGCTATATCGCTTACACGCCGTCCTCGGGCAATCAGGCCGCCAGCCCCAGCCCCAGTCCTAGCCAACCTGTTCCCGTTCAGCCTCGCCCTACCGCCACCAATCCCAATCCCGCCCCTGGCACCGTCACTCCTAGCTCCACCAATACCAGTCGGAGCAGCGCCACGGTTAGAACTAGCGGTGATCCATTAAATGTTCGGAGTGCGCCGAGTGGAGCGATTGTGACGACTGTTCCCAACGGCAGTCGAGTCGATTTGACCGGACGACGCAGTGGGGAATGGGTCGAGCGGACTGACGGGACTTGGGTTTCTAGCGCTTGGCTGGCAATGAGTGCTAGCCCCGCACCCACCCAGCCACAGCCGAACGGTGGCTCTAGCACGACCACCACAACCATTCGCACCAATGGCAGTCCGCTGAATGTTCGCAGTTCGGCTGGGGGAGCGGTGGTGGGTTCTGTGCCCAATGGCAGTCGGATAGACCTAACCGGGCGACGCACTGGGGAATGGGCAGAGCGGACTGACGGGACTTGGATCGCGAGTGCTTGGCTAGTTCCAACTGCAGGAACAGCCCCCGACATCGGCAGTAATCCTGCCACTCCTACCACTCCCGGCAATAGTGGCAGTAATCCTCCTGCCGTTGGCAGTGATGTGGGATCTGGCACCATCCGCACCAACGGCAGTCCACTCAATGTCCGCAATAGTCCAAATGGTGCAGTGATTGGCGTCATTGCCAATGGCAGCCGGGTAGAGCTAACAGGCCGCAATTCGAGCGGATGGGTGCAATTAGGCCAGGGTGGATGGGTGGCGTCTGAGTGGGTCGTACGTTAGCGGTTAGGCGTTAGTTCACGCGATGTGCAACTTGATCTAAAGTCTTGTGGGATGGGCGTCTCGCCCGTCCAGCCTGGGCGGGCAAGATGCCCACCCCACGGGAAATCAAGGGTTTCAACGGTAAAGTTGCACATCGCGTTAGTTCATGATTTGGCTGGCGATCGCCCCGATCACCTGAGTCAGGGGATGGTGAGGAAACTTGACGGCAAACACCCCATTGCTGGCCAATACCATCATTTCATCTGAGTGCGGCAAGACGCCCGCCACCGCAGCCCCGTAGATTTCCTCTACCTTCTGTTTGAGCTGCCCAAAGTCAAATACCGTGGGTGCTTTGTTAATTACCATCAGCAGCTTTGGCACTTCTAGTTTGCGCGCGACATCGACCGTGACAGCCGTTCCTTGATAGTCTTGCTGGTCGGGGCGCAAAATCAGCACTAATATATCTGAAATAGTGATTGACAATAAGGTTTCTTCATTCAATCCAGGGTGAGTATCAATAAATAAGTAATCGAGCTTTAATACTTCTATTAACTCTTGAAACCCTTCATTCAGCAGACCCACATCGTACCCTTCACGCAGCACTCGGGCAATCTCTCCCGCCTTAACGCTGGATGGGACTAAGTAGAGCTTGCTGCGGCTGTTGCCTGCACCTTCTAGGATATGGGTGACGTCGTGCGCCACCTCGCCAATTGATCGTCGTCCCCACAGATAATCATTCAACGATCGATCGATATCATCTTCTCCAAACCCAAATAGAACGTGAATTCCTGGAGACTGAATGTCGGTATCGACGATGCCCACTCGATATCCATGGCGGGCGACCGTAGCCGCCACATTGGCCGTTGTGTTAGATTTGCCAGTCCCACCTCGATAGGAGTGAATGGAGACAATTTTTGACATGCAATACCTCTAAGTCTCACAACGTTTATGGTGCCATAAAACATGAATACAGTTAATTTTTTCAAGAACCGTTCTGGGTGCAATGCTTGAAGAAACTAACTGTATTTCATGCACT
>JAYUYI010000025.1:0-5761 GCA_043752545.1 Thermoleptolyngbya sp. | reverse complement strand
TTGCCTGTAGAGCTGTGGGCGATCGCGCCTTACACTGCCTCACCTCACGCAGCCTCAACAGAGCCACCCGAGCCCCGAACACTGCTCAAAACTGCCACAACCAACACCGACGGACGAACCGACACGCCGCTATTAATAGACGACGAACTCCAAATCGGCATCTACGAACTCGTCTTTATCGTCGGCGACTACTTTGGCCAATTCGCTCCCCCTACCAGCTCATTTCCCCACATCCCCCCCTTCCTCGATCGCATCCCCATCCGCTTCGGCATTGCCGATCCCACCCTGCACTACCATGTCCCGCTACTAGCATCCCCCTGGTCATATAGCACCTACCGAGGCAGCTAACGCCCCCCCCAAACCCTTCCTCCTTCCTCCTTACCATGTCCTCCCTGCTCGTCAAACACTGCCACACCCTAGTCACCATGAATGCCGAGCGGCAAGAAATTGCTGATGGAGCCATGTTGGTGCGAGACAACGTAATTGAGCAGGTGGGAACCACAGACGAATTACCCCAAACTGCCGATGAAGTGCTGGACTTGGGTGGGCGGCATGTGGTCTTACCGGGGCTGGTCAACACCCACCACCACTTTTACCAAACCCTCACCCGCGCCATTCCTGCTGCCCAAGATTGCAGCTTATTTACCTGGCTGCAAACGCTATATCCAATCTGGGCGAAGCTCACCGCAGAAGGGGTCTATATCAGTGCGCAGATGACTGCCGCAGAACTGATCCGCTCCGGCTGCACCACCGCCAGCGACCACCTCTACCTGTATCCCAACGATTGCACCTTGGATGACGAAATCCGTGCCGTGCAGGATATTGGCCTGCGGTTCCATGCCAGTCGGGGCAGCATGAGCGTGGGTGAAAGCCAGGGCGGGCTACCGCCGGATGCTCTGGTGGAGTCAGAGGCGGATATTTTGAAAGACTCGCAGCGGCTGATTGAGCACTATCACGACAATACGCGTCATGCCATGCTGCGGATGACGCTGGCTCCCTGTTCGCCATTTTCGGTTTCGACCGATTTGATGCGAGAGTCGGCGGCACTGGCGCGCAGCTATGCGGGCGTGCGCCTGCACACTCATCTGGCCGAAAACAAGTCTGACGTAGACTATAGTGTGGCCAACTTTGGCATGATTCCAGGCGACTATGCCGAATCGGTGGGCTGGCTGGGCGACGATGTTTGGCACGCCCACTGTGTGCAGCTGAGCGATGACTCGATCCTCAAATTTGGCCGAACCGGAACCGGGGTGGCACACTGCCCGTGCAGCAATGCGCGCCTAGCCAGCGGCATTGCCCCCATCCGCAAGCTGCTTGATCACGGCGTGCCCGTGGGGTTGGGGGTCGATGGGTCTGCCTCAAATGATGCGGGGAATTTGCTATACGAGGCTCGCACGGCGTTTTTGATGGCGCGGGTGCGGGAGTGCGACCCGGCAGCAATGACGGCGCGGCAGATTTTGGAGGTGGCAACGCTCGGCGGGGCGCGGGTGCTGGGTCGAGACGATATTGGCGCGATCGCCCCTGGGATGTCGGCTGACTTTATTGCGATTGATGGCGATCGCCCCCAATTTGCCGGAGCGCAGCACGACCTGGTGGCCGCTCTGGTGTTCTGCCCAGTGGATTCGGTAGACTACAGTTTCATTAACGGCAAAAAAGTCGTCGATCGCGGGCATCTGACCACCGTTGATTTGCCGATGCTAGTCGAGCGCACCAACAAGATTTCGCGGCAGATGGTTGGGTGAAAGCAGGCAACGCATGGCGCAGAAACTAGTTGGAGATGACGCAACAATAGCGGCGCAATGCTTTTCCCTTACAGCCTGACACACTCCCATGCCCATTTCCCTTACCGATCTCAACCAAAGTAGCCAGGATGCCTTTGTTGCCGCGCTAGATGGCATTTTTGAACATACGCCGGCGATCGCCCAAACCACCTGGCACCATCGCCCCTTCGCCAGTTTGGACGCGTTACATCAGAGCATGGTTGCAGTTGTACAAGCTGCCAGTCCCGACTTCCAGCTAGCGCTGATTCGCGCCCATCCCGACTTGGGCAGCAAAGCCAAAATGGCAGATGCATCGGTGCAAGAGCAAGCGGGTGCAGGCTTAGATCAGCTTACCAGTGCCGAATTTGAGCAGTTTCAAGCGCTAAATCAAACCTATAAGGCTCAATTCGGTTTCCCCTTTCTAATTGCCGTCAGACAGCACACAAAACACAGCATTTTAGACGCCTTCCAGCACCGCCTGCAAAACACACCCGATGTAGAACAGCAGCAAGCCCTCAGCGAAATTTTTCAGATTGCCCGGTTGCGGTTGGGCGATCGCATTACGCCTTGACCGCTCAGGCAAACACAGGCTTTCCATCTCAACCTTTCTGCGATTCATCCGTCGCATATTTTTTCAGCATGGTTTCTAGCTGCGAAACGGTTCCCCTGGGCGAAAGTCGCGGCAACGGCACGAGAGACTGGCGCGGAGACGCTGGAGCTTGCCCATTTGACAAGCTCTCATCATCTACCGCCCTGGCCAGCATCAACACCGGGATCTCATACTCATACGCCTTAAACCAATCCTCACGCGTCGTAATATCTCGAATCTCTAGCTCAATTGGCAAGCTGTGAATCTGTTCTATCTTCTCCTGCAACCCCTCACACAAATGACACCCCGGCTTGCTATACAAAATCAGATGCATTGGCACTCACTCCCATATCTGGTATCCCTAATTCTCACCTATCTTCCCAATCCCCCCTCCTCCCGCTTCATCCCTCATCCCTCATCCTTCATCCTTTCTTCCCAAATTCCCCATTCCCCGGTAGGTTTTGCGCCTTTAGCGGTAGGATAAATTCATGGTAACGATACACAACTTCTAGAAGAGTCCTATGTCCTATTCCGTGGAGTCTCCGGCTCAAACCCTTAACTTTGACCTCGACGAACTCAACCGGAGATTTGAGACCGCCTCTCCCCAAGATATTCTGGCCTGGTGCGTTGAAAATATTCCCGCTGGCTTCGTTCAAACTAGCGCGTTTAACGTAGACGACTTAGTCATCACCGACATTCTTTATCGACAGTTGAAGCCAGCTCAACCCGTCCCCGTCATTTTTCTAGATACGCTGTATCACTTCAAGCAAACTCTAGAACTGGTGGCCAAGGCAAAAGAGATCTACGGCCTAAATCTCCAGGTGTATAAGATGCCCGATCTCACCACCCGTGAGGCATTTACCGCGAAATACGGCGACGCGTTGTGGGACACCGACATTGCTAAATTCCACGATGTCACCAAAATTGAACCCCTCAACCGGGGGCTGAAGGAACTCAACACCGTCGCTTGGATCACCGGACGCCGCCGCGACCAAGCGGTGACGCGGGCAGACATGCCAGTGTTTGAGCTAGACACTCAGGGGCGAATTAAAGTGAACCCCCTAGCTAGCTGGACGCGTGAAGCAAGCTGGACGTATGTGGCAGAATACGGCGTGGTCTACAATCCGCTGCATGACCAAGGCTATCCCAGTATTGGCGATGAGCCGATCACCACGTCCGTTGCTGATGGTGAAGATGAGCGAGCTGGCCGCTGGCGTGGGACTGGCAAGACAGAGTGTGGCATTCACATCTAACGGTTAGACAGGTGGAGGCCAGTCGTTTTATTTGGAGTCAGTGGAGTGCAATCAGTGCCCCCACTGACTCTCATCTTTTTTCAGATCTCACGCGATGTGCAACTTGATCTAAAGTCTTGTGGGATGGGCGTCTCGCCCGTCCAGTTTGGGCGGGCAAGATGCCCACCCCACGGGAAATAAAGGGTTTCAACGGTAAAGTTGCCCATCGCGTGATCTCTTATTTTTTTAAGATATTTTTAAGCGGGCGTTTCTCGCGTATGCGCTTCCCAATCTACACTGGGCATTTGGTCAAAGGCACTTTTCAGCGAGATTTCCCACTGTTTGCGGATTTTTGTCAGATACGGATCGCCAAGTTCCAAGCGTAGGCGATAGTGAATTTGCAGGCTATTGGCTTTGTACATAACTAAGTCAATCGGCGGCCCCACCGAAATGTTCGATTTCATCGTGGAATCAATCGAGAGCAGCGCACATTTTGCAGCATCTTCTACCGCTGTTTCGTAGCTCAAAATCCGATCCAGAATGGGCTTGCCGTACTTGGTTTCGCCAATTTGCAAGAAGGGTGTTTCGGGGGTGGCTTGAATGCAGTTCCCCTGACGGTAGATCAGGTACAGTTCGGGAGCTTCGCCTTCGATTTGCCCTGCCAATAAGCAATTGGAGGAGCAGTCAATTTTGTCTCGCTCCAGCCAGGGGCGATCGCGTTCTTGAATTTGCCGAATCTTTTGGCCGACATAACAGGCTACCTCATACAGCGTCGGCAGCGTGTGCAGATTTTCGCACTCACCCACCTTCAAGTCTCGATGTAGCGCATTCAGCACCGACTGAGTAATGGAAAGGTTCCCGGACGTACACAGCAGCAACATTCGCTGACCGGGCTGAGAAAAGTCAAACAGCTTTTGGTATGTAGAAATATAGTCCACGCCTGCGTTCGTGCGCGAATCTGCGGCAACGACTAGGCCGTCACGGGTCACAATGCCGAGGCAATAGGTCATGGAGGGGATACAGAAAATGGGCTAAACGTTACCGTCTATCTTCCAGCGTCAGGGCTTCAGAAAGATAGTCGGCGGTGGTTTCTACCAGGGCGATCGCATCTTCATAGACCATCCGGGTGGGTCCCAACATGCCCAAACTGCCGACAGGAACACTGCCGCGCTGATAGGTCGCCGAAATCAACGTGCAGCCCCGCATTGGCTCCAATGGATTTTCTGAGCCAATCCGAATCACCACCCGTTTACCCGCTTGCTCTGGTGCCGCTTCAAAAATTAATGACCAGATTTGGTCTTGCTCCGCTTCCAGCAAATGCATAATCGTTTGCAATTGGTGCAATTCAGCAAATTCTGGATGCCGCCGCAATACCTCGGACACGCCGCTAATAAATAGCTGCGTCGAAACCGAGCCTTGCCTCCGACGGCTCAGCTCGTTGAGGGACACATGCAGCAGGTCAGCATAATGCTCAAACTCGCGACCCAGATCGCTCCAATCTAACGTGGCCATATCGGAGAGCGATCGCCCCCGCAAATGGTGGTTGAGAAAATTAGAAACAATCTGTAACTCGCGCTCTAATAATTCTCCATTCAGGTCAGTTCCCTCAGGAGCCTGGGGCAAATCCACCACCGTAGACTGCGTTTCGTACGAGTCGAGCACCAAAATCAGCATCACCCGCCCTGGATCAATCTGCACCAGTTGCAGGTGGCGCACCTGGCTGAGGCTGCTGGTCTGGGGCAAAGTGACCAGCGTAATATAGCCGCTGAGGGTCGCCAAAATCTGCGCTGCACCGCGCAAAACGGCCTCCAAACTCCATCCTTCAGTCAGTCGCTCAGACAGCGCCTGATCAACCTGTCGAGCCGTCTCTTCCGACGGGACAACCAGCCGATCGACATACACCCGGTAGCCCGAATCTGAAGGAATCCGCCCCGCTGAGGTGTGGGGTTGATACAGCAGACCCGCCTTCTCCAGATATCCCATCACATTGCGGATAGTGGCTGGGCTAACTCTAGGATTAAACTCTTCGACCAGGGCTTCTGAACCGACGGGTCTTGCTGTAGCAATATATTGGCGCACGGTTGCCCCTAAAACTTGCTGTTGCCGATTGGTAAGCTTGACCGGAATAGACATTGGAATCAGATTAATCCTGCTGGGGGTGATTGTAATTTAACGCCCTG
>JAYUYI010000024.1:0-2238 GCA_043752545.1 Thermoleptolyngbya sp. | reverse complement strand
AGCATAAGCAGGGGCGATCGCAATCGTCTGATCAGGTAGGACAGATGATTAAATGTCCTAAGGAGGTTTTGACCAGCAGACTCCAATCCGTCATCTGTAGGATGCTGTGGGCAGCTTTTTAGAATTAGGGAGCCACTTTAGATTAGGGAGCCACTTTAGATTTAGAGAGGCGCTAGGGAGCCACCGCAACTGTTGCGCTTTGAGCCTGGGGGCTAGACTGACTGAGTTGAATCAGCTCCACTTTGTACCCATCTGGATCTTCGACAAACGCAATTACCGTTGAGCCATGTTTCATTGGTCCTGGCTGACGCGTCACCTTGCCGCCGCGCGCCTGAATCATGGCACAAGTACTGTAAATGTCCTCGACCCCCAAGGCAATGTGTCCATAGCCGGTGCCGATGTCATACGAACTGGTGCCCCAGTTGTGGGTCAGTTCAATCACGGTGTGATCCGCTTCATCCCCATAGCCCACAAAGGCCAGGGTAAACTCGCCCTCAGGATAGTCCTTGCGGCGCAGCAGCGTCATCCCCAATACCTCACAATAAAACTTCAGCGACAGATCCAAATTACCGACCCGCAGCATCGTATGCAGCATTCTCATAATCTCGTTCTCCAAATGCTTTGTCCCTTACATTTTGAAGCATGGGACGCGGCGTGGAGCAGCTTAAATTGCCCAATTCCTTCCCGTTAAGGTTTCGGATCGCGCTACAATTTTGAATGCTGCAATGCTTGTTAGTCGCCAATTTGGGAAGCCGCTCCATGATTCACGAAGTCTTTATGCCCGCTCTCAGCTCCACGATGACCGAAGGCAAAATTGTGTCCTGGACGAAGTCTCAGGGCGACAAGGTGGAGAAGGGCGAAACGGTGGTAGTGGTCGAGTCTGATAAGGCAGACATGGATGTGGAATCCTTCTATGAAGGCTACTTGGCCATTATTGTCGTAGAAGCAGGTGGCACTGCCCCAGTGGGTGAGGCGATCGCCCTGATTGCCGAAACAGAAGCGGAAATTGAGGCCGCTCAGCAAAAAGTAGCCAGTGCTCCTGCCGCCAGCACCCCAGCCGCCAGCGCTCCTGCTGCTCCAGAACCTGCCCTAGTGAAGGCGATCGCAGCCCCAGCCACCACCAATGGGGCGGGCAGCGGTCGGCTGATCGTTTCCCCCCGCGCCCGCAAGCTAGCCAAAGACCTCAAAGTAGACCTGACCACCCTCAAAGGCAGCGGTCCCAATGGGCGAATCGTGGCCGAAGACGTCGAGTCGGCAGTCGGCAACGTGGCCACTCCAGCCGTCACGGCTGTTGTCCCAGTGGCCGTTGCTCCAGTGGCCGTTACTCCAGTCGCTCCAGCCGTAGCCCCAACTCCTGCCAAAGCTGCTCCCACTCCAGCCGTTGCCGCTGCTCCAGGGCAGATTGTCCCTCTGACCACGCTGCAAAATGCCGTGGTGCGTAACATGATGGCTAGCCTGCAAGTACCCGATTTCCGCGTCGGCTACACCATCACCACAGACGGCCTAGACGCGCTCTACAAGCAAATCAAATCTAAAGGCGTGACGATGACCGCGCTGCTGGCCAAGGCCGTAGCCGTCACCCTCAAAAAACACCCGTTGCTCTATGCCTGCTACACCGAGCAAGGCACCCAATACAACTCAGCCATTAACATCGCTGTTGCCGTCGCCATGGATGACGGTGGCCTGATCACCCCCGTACTGCAAAGTGCCGACCAGATGGATATCTATTCCCTGTCGCGCACCTGGAAAGACTTGGTCGAACGCGCCCGCGCCAAGCAGCTCCAGCCCGTAGAATATTCGTCCGGCACCTTCACGCTGTCAAACCTCGGCATGTTCGGTGTCGATCGCTTTGATGCGATTTTGCCCCCCGGCCAAGGTGCCATTTTGGCGATCGGGGCCTCGCGCCCGCAGGTAGTCGCCACAACAGACGGCATGATGGGCGTCCGCACCCAAATGCAAGTCAACCTCACCAGCGACCACCGGATCATCTACGGTGCCCACGCCGCCGCCTTCCTGCGCGATCTGTCGAAGCTAATTGAAAAAGATGCCCAATCTTTAACGCTTTAGAGGACAGAGGTTGGTTACACCAGTTGTCTTAGGCTGTATCTTAATTCAATGGTTCGGACACTTTTGAGCAGGCTTGCCCTCATCCCCCAACCCCTTCTCCCAAAAAGGGAGAAGGGGAGCCGGATTGAAGTCCCTCTCCCCGCTTGGGAGAGGGCTTAAAGCCTTCGGCAT
>JAYUYI010000023.1:0-2238 GCA_043752545.1 Thermoleptolyngbya sp. | reverse complement strand
CTCGTAGGGGCGGGTTTAGCCAGTTCGGCATCAATGTGCTACGACCTGATCAACAAAACCCGCCCTGCCCCCAGTTCGCTGTCAGGGTAGCGACTCTTACGGGTGCCTGCCGCGATCGCCCCAGCCAGCGACAACTGCCCGTCACAGTTTAATTTTTGTAGCATAAACTACGGTTTTTTGATTTTATGTTAATCTCAAATAGTACGTCTATAGCATAGAAATCGGCACAGACATGTTTTCTCCAAACAAAAATCGTCGTGAAACCTTGACAAAAGCCTCGCAGACCCACAAAGAAAATCTGCGCAAAAACCTTCAGCGTCGTATCGAAGCCGCTAGAGCGAGTGGTGACGAAAACCTGGTGCGTCTCCTAGAAGCAGAAGCCAACTATATTGGCTAATCACGTTAATCAGGTTACTCGCTGTCTCGTCTCCGCAATTTATTTTGAGCATCATCCGTAGGGGTTTGGCATTGCCAAGCCCTTATGTTTTATCACCCGCTTTGTCACCGGGTTTATCATCAAGACTTTGCCAATTTAGCTTGCCTGCGTGCAAACTCGACTGGCCTGTCGCAATATCTTCAGGTAGCAGGGTTGTGAGCACGTCATCGGTGAGGGACGACAGTACAGCTAGCCGATTGGCCTGTTTCTCAATGGTTTTTTCAAACAGGTTGCGGACTGTTCTACCGTTGCCAAAGGTTTTATCTCGATTCATGTACAGGTCTTCCAAATATTTCCGCAGCTTTTCTCTAGCTTCAGCAGTTAGTTTGAAGTGGCTTTTTTCACAGGTTTTTTCAAAGATCGCCAACAGCTCTTCGGGTTTGAAATGGTCGAAATAAAAGTAGCGATTGAACCGCGATTTTAAGCCGGGGTTGGCTTCAATGAAGGTAGACATTTCATCGGTGTAGCCCGCCACAATGATGACGAGGCGATCGCGATAGTCTTCCATCCGCTTCAGCAAGATATCGATCGCTTCTTGGCCAAAATCTCGCTGAGCATCTTGAGGAACTAGCGCGTAGGCTTCATCGATAAACAGCACCCCATCTAGAGCTGAATTGACCAAATCATCGACTTTTTTGGCCGTTTGCCCCACATATCCAGCTACCATGCCCGAGCGATCGGTTTCAATTAAATGCCCTTTCTTCAAAAAGCCTAGTCCCTGAAAGATGCGGCTGATCAGGCGGGCAACGGTCGTCTTACCCGTACCCGGTGGGCCACAAAAGACGCAGTGCAGCGACACTTGGGTTTGCGCTAGTCCGCGTTCTGCCCGAATCTTTTGCACCTTAAGGAAATTGGCCAGCGTTTTTACTTCCTCTTTAATATTGTCCATCCCCACCAAATCGTTCAGTTCGGCTAATGCCTGTTCTAAGATTTTCTCCAGTTCTGCTGGGCTTTTTTCCAGATCGGTTTCGGGGGCTGTTTTGGCATTCGTTCCTGGAGTAGACAGCTGATTCGGCGGGCTAGATTTGCTGCCTTCAGTCGGCTTAGCTGTGAACGGTACTGTCCCTGCTGCTAAGCCCTGTTCATAGCTTTCAAAGGGCTGGTAAGTATGCAGATGTTGCCAAATTTGTGACAGCGCTTCCATCTCCTGCATACTAATCACATCATCGGCCTTGGCTACCACCTGAGAAAATTTGTAAATGTTATTTACCGCGTCGCTGAGGTAGTTAGTTTCTTTCTCTTCATCTAATTTTTTGAGGATGGATGGAAGCAGGAGTTGATCGACTTGAGGCTGGACTTTAATTAAATCTAAAATGGTTTGCAGGGCAATTTTTTGATATTTGATTCGCTCTTCATCAGAAAATTCCCACAGCTTCATCGCCACATTCAGCTGCTCTTGATCCTGTTGAATAAGCGCGTAGATCAACAGATAAGCCAGCAGTTCTGCGGAGCCAATTTCTTTGTTGCTGCGGCCACAAATTTGCACGACTTTGGCTAAGTCAGTCAGCAGCACATTGGTCAGACGCGGATCGGCTTTCAACAGCGGCGACAGTGATTTGTATAGGTCGTTGGTATCTTGCCTGATTTGTCGAATGCTGAGAAGTTGCCGAAAATCCACAGAAGTCTCCTAAACAGTAGGGAAAATAGAATCTGGAAGCAAAAATAAGCGCTTACCCTTCAAGTTTGAAGATATCTTAATCTGTTCAGGTCGGGATGTTTGTGCGGGTGGTAGGATTGCAGGGAAAATGGCGATCGCATTTCGACTGAAAGCAATGAATATCAAAGGCAAGAGAGGGCAATGA
>JAYUYI010000022.1:0-2243 GCA_043752545.1 Thermoleptolyngbya sp. | reverse complement strand
CGGACGCATCCCCGAGGCCAAACTGGGAGCTGCCCTAATTGCCGCTAAAACGGGTGCGCCGCTGCTACCGCTCAGTCTGTGGGGAACCGATCAAATTTTTGCGAACGGTAGCTTGATCCCCCGTCCTGTTCCGATTACCATTCGGATTGGTTCAGTTATTCCTGCCCCTGCATCAACCCAACGCGACGATTTGGCAGGTGTGACCCAGCAATGTGTAGAGGTGATTCATCAGCTACATGATTTGGGGCGCTGAATCCGGAAACCAATCCTGCTAGAGGTTACGTTTTACAACGTTTAACCAACAATTTTTAAAGTCACAGTTTTGCAAGTGTTACCTTAAGAGATTGGGTAAAAATGATAGGAAAAAGTAGAATAAGTGAAGTAACTGGGCGTTGCTGACCTTTGCTGGATGAGAACTGTCTGGATGAGGACTGTGGGGATGCAAGATTTGCGAGATGAACTGGCGGGAACCATAGGTGAAGCTGAGTGGGATTGGCTACATCCCCATGCTGAACGCAATGGGCTGGTACTGGTGGCTCCAGAATTAGATTTGTTGGATGTGGCAGTGGCGATCGCTACCGATAACACCATGTCTGTGCAGCACTGGATTGCGGAAGGGCTAATTGCCAAGCCCTCGGATGCTCAAATTAAAGCATGGAGCAGCGATCGCAGCAAACGCTTTAGCGCCTTAATTTTGCAGCCCTACGTGCTGCTACAAGACGTTCAACCATCCTAAATTCGCACAGACGCGATTTGTAGAGCCGCGATTAATCGCGGCTCTACTGAAAATAGCGCGCTAGGGTTGCACCCGTTCGCCCAGTTGTCACCCAGAGCATTGAGCGGGCGGCATCGCGGGCGACTTTTTCAAACGATTCTGGGGCTCGGCCAGACGGAACGGCAATGGATTTAAAGACTATGCCGCGACTGCCCAGCACAATGTCCCCAATCACTTGGGCCCGGCGCATGTGATAGTCTGACGTGATCACATACAGGCTAGTAATCCCCTGCGCTTTGAACGTATCGACTAGAGTGGTAAAGTTTGTGAGCGTATCGACGGCTTGGTAGTCCAACTTTAGCCGTTCTGGGGCAACGCCCGCTTCTGCAAACAGCCATTCTGAATATTCGGGGTTGCTGCCTGATGAAACCCAAATCGGTAGACTGGGATGCTGTTGGGCAAATTCAGCGGCAAACTGTTCTCGTTCAGTTGCGCCCCCCAGCACTAACACCGCCTGGGGCGATCGCAAGTGGCTGATAGCGTGGCCATACAGTAGGCACATGAATATAGCCAAAATCACCAGCCGCCAGAACGGTAGCCTGGGGCGACGGTGCGGTAGGGTCGCAGATGGGGTAGAACGCTGGCGCTTCAATAAGGGTTGATTTAGTCTCATAACGGAAGTCGTTAGCGCAGTCTGTGCCTCTACTGATTTACAATACCCAACCGATCTTTGGTGGAAACCGTTCTAAATTTAGAATAAAACGATTTCTTGTCTTAAATACGTCAGCATGCTGGCAAGAATAGATAAGTGTTTTGGCAAGAAGCCTCGTTGATTTCAAAATTAAACTCTACACCAGACGTTTAACGATTGCGACTTTCCCCGCATATTTTTTTGGGATCTGCGCCAATCCTTTCTCGCCCTAGCTGGGGTTTCTGGCACTTACGGTTCGAGCAGCGATCGCAATGCCGTTTTCATGGCTTCTACTGTCGTCGTAGCGGTGCCAAACTGGCGTACCACTAAGCTGGCGGCCAAATTGCCCAACATCGCAGCTTCAATGGGAGATGCGCCCGCAATTAACCCCAGAGTCAGCGCTGCAACAACGGTATCGCCCGCCCCGGTGACATCATAGACATCGGTGCGGTTAAAGGCGGGAATCGTTTCGTGGCTGCCGCTGCGGCTAAATAGGCTCATGCCTTCGTCGCCTCGGGTAATTAACATCTGCTCAGCTTGAGTCAGCTGCAAGAGGTCGTGCCCTGCTTGGTGCAGGCTGGCACTGGTGGTAATGACGTAGCCTGCGGCCTGTTCTGCCTCGGGCAAATTTGGGGTGAACAGCGTGGCTCCGGCGTAGCGGTGCAGGTGTTTTTGGGTGTCGATGATGGTGCAGGGGTGTTGCAGCACCGCTTCAATGACGGGCTGGCTGAGCACGCCATCCCCATAGTCTGAGCAAACGACCGCGTCTACACTGCCAAGCTGCTGGCGAATATAGGCGGCTAGCTGAAGTTGCAGCTCAAGATCGGGTGGGTCATC
>JAYUYI010000021.1:0-5779 GCA_043752545.1 Thermoleptolyngbya sp. | reverse complement strand
GGCTGGGTTGGGGGTGAAGCTGAATGCTGTGGTGGTGCGGGGCTTCAACGACCAAGAGGACGTGGTGGAACTGGCGCGTCTCACCTATGAGCACCCTTGGCAGGTACGGTTTATTGAAATGATGCCGTTTGGCGATGTGGCGGAGTTTCAGCAGGCGAAAACCGTCAGTGAAGATGAGCTGCTGTCGGTCATTGGCAGTCACCTGGCTCCACCCGTATTGCTCAATGATGGCGAACTAGATGGCGAAGCTCGGCTTTATCAAATGCCGGGAGCGATCGGCACGCTGGGATTTATTAGCTCTGTGACCAAACCGTTCTGCGCAGGCTGTAACCGGGCACGGCTGACGGCTGACGGTCGGCTGCGGCTGTGCCTGCTGCGAGAACAAGAACTCGACGTGCTCACGCCGCTGCGCCAAGGTGCCACCCCAGATGATCTCAAGGCGCTGTTAGAAGAAAGCATTTGGCACAAGCCTTGGGGGCATGGCCTCGCAGACCAGGTGGTGCCGATGAACCGCGTTATGTCCGAAATTGGCGGCTAATCAATTAACGCTTAATTGCAAGCCATGCAAGCCATACAAGCTATGAGCGCAAGGCCAGTTTGTCAACCTGGTATATTGGTTTGCGGAATGGGCATACTGGTAAATGAAGATGTATCTAGAAGTACTTTCTGTAGGCTTTTTTTAACATGAGACTCAGTCAGCGAACGAGTGGATTTCACCTGGATGAAATCGGTGGAGCCGTCAACCCCATTCAGCGGATCGCGCTATCCGCGTTGAAGCCAGCCTTGGAGCCAGATGCTGCCGAGAATGACGACGCTTACGCTGATCTATACCCAGCCGTTGCTCCACATCCTTTGGCACACCGCCACCACAATACCAAGAACCGCCTGAAGGCACTGGCGATCGCCGAAGCCCGTCTCAACCAGGTGTGTGAAGAATTGCTCGACCTAGCAGACGAGATCCGCTACCTGCATCCCCCCATGGCAGACGCCCTTGATGATGCCTGGAACGGAGCCGACACCGCGCTAGAAACCCTGCTAGACGAAGACGCCTGGTAAGCCGTTTGATCAAACTATTTCTCATGCGATGTGCAACTTTGCCGAACCCCCTCACCCTTTTCATGTATGCCGAAGGCTTTAAGCTCTCTCCCAGAGCGGGAGAGGGACTTACTCTCGTTCCCAGCCTCCTGGCTGAGACTGCCGGGTAGCGGCTCTGCCGCTTCATCGTAGAGGAGGCAGAGCCTCCGAATCTACGTTCCCAGGCAAAGCCTGAGGAACGAGGCTGTTTGCGATCGCCCCTGCCCACTTTACGCTACACCCTGCTTCCATTGGCTTTTAGGAGATTCGGTGTGGGCAATTAGCTCTCCATTCGCAATCACATAGCGCACCGTAGCTCGGCGGCGGATGGCGTCGTAGCGGCTGTCAGCATCTAACACAATCAGATTAGCGGGCTTACCCACCTCAATCCCATACTGATCTTCTATGTGCAGCGTCCGGGCACCGTTCCAGGTCACCATGTCATAGCAGGCATCAATTTCGGCAGCTCCCGTCATCTGGCAAATGTGAACCGCCATGCTGGCCACATCCAACATATTGCCCGTCCCCAGCGAATACCAGGGGTCTTGAACGCAGTCGTGCCCTAGGCTGACATTTTGCCCCTGCTGCCACAGTTCTTTGACCCGCGTGACGCCGCGACGTTTGGGGTAGGTGTCGGCGCGCCCCTGGAGGGTGATGTTGATTAGGGGGTTGGCAATAAAGTTGAGGCTGGTGCGCTGCAAGAAGCTCATCAGCTTGAGAGCGTAGGCATTGTTGTAGGAATGAAACGCGGTGGTGTGGCTGGCCGTGACGCGAGAACCCATGCCAGAGCGAATGGTATTGGCGGTGATGACTTCTAGAAAGCGGGACTGATCGTCGTCAATTTCGTCGCAGTGGACGTCAATCAGGCGGTCGTATTGGGCAGCCAGCTCAAAAATGCGGTGGATGGAGCGCACCCCGTCCTCGCGGGTCAGTTCGTAGTGGGGAATGCCGCCGACTACATCTGCCCCGAGCTTCATTGCTTCTTCCATCAGCGCGTCGTTTTTGACCCCGCCGTAGATGCCGTCTTGAGGGAAGGCCACGACTTGCAGGGTAATCCAGTCTTTGACGGCTTCACGTACTTCCAGCAACCCCTTCAGGGCGGTGAGGCTGTGTTCGCTCACATCGGCATGGCTGCGGACAAACAAGACGCCCTGCATGGCCTGTTGCTTGAGGGTGGCGATCGCCCGCTGTTTGACATCAGCTAGTGTTAGCGACTGTTTGCGATCGCGCCAAATCTCGATCCCCTCGAATAGCGTGCCGCTTTGATTCCAACGCGGCTCTCCGACGGTCAGCGCCGAATCTAAATGAATGTGCGATTCGACAAAGGGCGGACTAACTAATTGCCCTTGCAAATCTAGTTCTAGTTGGGCAGAACACTCTAAGGTTGGAGCGATCGCCACAATGCGGCCTGCCTCAATCGCAATATCTACGACTGGAGGTCTCGTTTCGGCTCCTTCTGATAGTTGGCCTGATGATTGGCCTGATGGTGGGCCTGATGGTTGCAGTAAAGAACAACGTCGCAGCAAGATCCTCGGAAAGGCAGTAACCATGAAGATTCGATGAAGGTATCGCCTTCAATGTAGTCTAAGCCACTGCGCTGATCAGTAATTTATGGAACGCTTAATGCTTAAGTTACTCGACTGGTTTTAGTCCTCTTTGTAATTGACTAGCAGCTAATCGACTACCCGCAAGATGCCCCGGTGGAGGGCTTCAACCACCCGATTGACTAGGGCTTGCTCTTCATAACTCAGCAGTGTTTTAGACAAAACGGCTGCCATCAGGGAGTGCTGCACTACTCGCGTGATTCTACGGGTTTCAAAAATTTGTTCAACTACTTGCTTCAGGCCAATAGCACAGAAACCAGCGGACGGTAGGTCTAGTTGGGCGTTCATAAATAATGGGGGAGCATCAATAATTACACTATGCGCCGTTTCGCCGTTTCGCTTCGTGATGGAGTCCCCCTTAAGACTGTGATTGTTTTACCGTCCTAGTGTGATGAAGAAAGGAGAAGACAGTGATTTAAACATTGTCTACAATGTGATATGAGTCACTTGATTGGATGCAAAGAGTGGCAACGCTCCATTTAGCTTCATCTGAAATACATCGACTCAGGGTGCATCATGATTGTTTGTCAACTGATTGGGCTGACCACTCCGGGAAAGCACTGTGCCAGTTGTGAAGTACAGATGAAATACAAGCGCACCTAACTCCAGGGTAGCCGTGTATCTTTTCTAGGTGGCTTCTGGTCTGGCGGCAGCAATCCTGACTCAATGTGTAATTTTACCAATTAATGCGTGGTTTTACACTCTTTTACCCTGTGCTCCCTTTGTTCCGGCATCGTACGTGGCTCACGCATACGCTTAAATACACCGCATCGCAGACGGCTTTGCTGCGTCGAATTATCGATCGCATCCGCAACTCTTTAGAACTCCAGGTGGTGTTGCAAACGGCGGTCGATGAGGTAGCTGGGGTGGTGTGCACCGATCGCTGTGCCTTCCTGTGGTATTTCCAGGACAGTCAGCGAGTTCAGGTGGTCTGTGAACATGTCACTGGCGATCGCCCTGCTTGGATGGGAAACTTTTCGCTATCTCAGTTGGGCAGCTTGGCTCCATTAATTCGTCAAGGTGAGCTGGTGGTGACGACGGGTCGAACCGCCAAACATCACGGGATCAGATGGCTGCTGGATGGGTTAATCAATGGGTTAATCAATGGGTTGACTGGTCGATTTTTCTCATCCAGCACCTCCAGCGATCAGCTATTGAGCCAAGACGTTGGCGCTCTGTTTAGCCAGCAGGCGATGCTGCTGGTGCCTGTGAGTGGTCGTGAAGGGTCAACCGGGTTTATTGTTTGCCTATCCGAGCACCGCCAGCTCTGGTCAGCAGCAGAGGTAGATCTGATGCAGGCGATCGCCCAGCAGCTAGAAATTGCGGTGCGGCAGGCGCAGCTATATGAACGCACCCAAAAGCAAGCTCAGCGCGAACGCGTCGTCAACCAAATTACAGCTCAAACGCGCCAGAGCCTAGATCTGCAAACTATTTTGCAGCAGGCGATCGCTCAACTGCTAGATGCTCTAGACGTTGATCGGTGTTTAGTCCATCTAGTCGAAAATTCCCATCATCCGCACGCAGCTTTAGACGCAGATTGTTTGGATCATGAGCGGGCGCGCTTTCGCCGGAAGCACCTGTTTGAGGTGTATCGCCCGCCCTTGTCAAAATCCATCGACGACTTCGATCCCGATGGCCCCATGACCCGCTGGGTGATTCAAACCCGTCAGCAGGTTGTGATTACTGATGTGAACCAAGATGCTCGCATTGGACCAGACAATAGCGAATATCAGACTGCCCAAATTAAGTCCTCCCTGGTGGTACCCGTGCAGGCCAGTGGTAGCCTTCAGGCCATTCTCTACCTCAACCAATGCACTCACATTCGTTACTGGACGCGCGATGATCAAAAGCTGGCACAGGCGGTTGCCGACCAGCTAGCGATTTCGATTCAGCAGGGGCATTTGTATGCCCAGAGCCGCCAACAGGCTCAAGAAAGCGCGGCTCAGGCTAAGCAGCTAGCAGAGACCCTGCAAGCCCTCCAGCAAACTCAAGCGCAGCTGATCCAGAGCGAAAAAATGTCTAGTTTGGGTCAAATGGTGGCGGGGATTGCCCACGAAATCAACAACCCCATTACCTTTATCTACGGCAATATTCCCTATATAGAGAGCCACCTGAACGATGCGTTGCGGCTAATTACGGCCTACCAAACTCACTATCCTCAGGCCACCGACTCGCTGCAAGGCTTGATTGAAGACGTTGAGCCAGACTTTTTGATTCAAGATGTGCCCCGCATTCTCATGTCAATGCGCTCAGGCGCGGGCAGAATTCGAGAAATCGTAGCGTCTTTACGCAGCTTCTCTCGGCTTGATGAGGCTCATTGTAAGGTCGTCAACCTGCATGACGGCCTAGAGAGCACGCTATCAATTCTCAAAACTCAAATCCCCGCCGATGTGCACCTTTGCCGCCAATACGGCAAGCTGCCGCCCATAGAGTGTTTCCCTAGCTTGCTGAATCAGGTTTTTTTACACCTGTTAAAAAATGCCTTAGATGCCCTAGAGCTGCCGCAATCCACCCCCAAAACAATCACCATTACGACTGAGGCTAGTTTGGGCGATCGCCCTACCCAGTCATGGGTAACTGTTACCATTACCGACAATGGCGGTGGGATTGACGCCGCGATTCAGCCAAAAATTTTTGACCCGTTTTTTACTACCAAAGAAATCGGTCACGGCTGCGGCTTAGGGTTGGCGATTAGCTATCAAGCGGTGGTTCATCAACATCGAGGCTCCCTATCCTGCTGTTCTACGGTAGGCCAAGGCTCTACCTTTATCGTGAAAATTCCAGTCGGCCAGCCCTATCTAATGAGTAGTCGCAGTAACTCCCGGTAGAGCTTCGACAGAGGACGCGATCGCCGCCGGTTTCACCGGAACCAGCATCACCGAACAGGCTTTCAATTCGGGCTGTTTAGAATCGGGGCAAGCTGCCGGATGCGTTAGGGCATTGGCTTCGGCATGGTCAGCCCAGAGTGCGCCCCAGTGCATGGGGACGAATACGGTACCAGGGGCGATCGCCCGAGTCACTTTGGCCGGAAATTGGGCTGAACCTCGACGCGACTGCACTGCTACTAGCTCGCCCTCGACAATGCCGAGCTGCTCGGCATC
>JAYUYI010000020.1:0-5785 GCA_043752545.1 Thermoleptolyngbya sp. | reverse complement strand
TTGAAGCCGACTGCTATCAGGAAATTGTGAAACCAGGCGCTTTGATTCGCGTCAAAGCACCGCGACAGATGGGTAAGACCTCGCTGATGCAGCGCATTTTGCAGGAAGGTCAACGGCATGGGCAACAAACGGTTTACCTGAACCTCCAGTCTGCCGATGCTGATGTCTTCGACAGCATTGATCTGTTTCTGCAATGGTTTTGTGCCAGTGTTGCCAATGAGCTGAACTTAGACGATCGCCTGTCGGACTTATGGAAGGGTGCGGTGGGCAGCAAAATTAGATGCACTAACTACTTCCATCGCTATCTGTTTCCAACGCTTACCCAACCGCTGACGTTGGGGCTAGATGAAGTGGATCAGGTGTTTCATCATTTGTCTCTTGCTCAAGACTTTTTTGGCCTGCTGCGGTCTTGGCACGAAAAGAGCAAAAATGACGCTACTTGGCAACGGTTTCGTCTGGTAATTGCCCATTCCAGAGAGGTGTATATTCCACTCAACATCAACCATTCGCCGTTTAACGTTGGGCTACCGATGGAACTGCCGGAGTTAAATCGCATCCAAGTACGTGACCTAGTGCAGCGGCATTGGTTGCATGAGTCGGACGCACTGGTTGAGCAGATCACAGAACAGGTATTTAGCCTGGTGGATGGACATCCCTATTTAGTGCGTAAGGCGCTGTATGAACTGGCGCGGCACAGCTTGACCGTAGAGCAATGGCTGACGATCGCCCCCACCGAAGCCGGACTATATGGCGATCATCTACAGAGACATTTGGAAAACCTACAACATGATCCGCCCCTGGCCGCTGCGATGAAACAAGTGGTACAGTCCGATACACCCGTGCGGATTGAGTCAAAGCTAGGATTTTCTCTGCACAGCATGGGACTCGTACGGCGGCGCGGTAATGATGTAGAGCCAATGTGTAACCTGTATCGGCTTTATTTCCGCGATCGCATCGCGTCTCTGCAAGAGAATCGCATCGCGTCTCTGAACGAGAATCGCATCGCGTCTCTGAATGAGAATCGCCTGAAGGGAGAGTAACAACCATGTCTGCCCAACCCTACGACTATCAAGTTGGTGGCAGTTTACCCGCCAACGCCCCCACTTACGTGACCCGGCGCGCCGACCAAGACTTCTACGATGGCCTGAAGGCTGGAGAGTTTTGCTACGTGCTCAACTCGCGGCAAATGGGCAAGTCGAGCCTGCGAGTGCAAACGATGCGTCGTTTGCAGGAAGACGGGGTAGCCTGTGCGCTGCTCGACATTACGGCGATTGGCACTGCCGACACCACTGCCGAGCAGTGGTATGCCGGGTTGATTGATACGCTAGTGAATGACTTTGACCTGTACAACCAGTTTGAGCTAAACGCCTGGTGGGAAACCCATCACCTGCTGTCTCCGGTGCAGCGCTTCAGCAAGTTTATTGATGAAATATTGTTGGAGGCGATCGCCACCCCCCTTGTCATCTTTATTGATGAAGTAGACAGCGTCTTGACCCTACCCTTTAGTCAAGACGACTTTTTTGCTGTAATTCGCGACTGCTACAATCGACGAGCAGATAACCCTGCCTATCAGCGGCTAGCCATTGCCCTGATTGGCGTTGCACCGCCCTCGGATCTCATTCAAGACAAGCAGCGCACCCCGTTTAACATTGGTCGAGCGATCGAACTGACAGGTTTTCAACTATCAGACGCCAATCCCCTAATCCCAGGTTTCGCCTCCCAAACCCAGCATCCTGAAACCGTGTTACAGGCCGTCCTTCATTGGACAGGTGGACAACCGTTTTTAACCCAAAAGCTTTGCAACTTGGTCAAACAAACCGAAGCAGAGATTCCGCTCGGAGCCGAAACAGCCTGGGTTAAAGACTTAGTACAGCGCAAAATTATCGACCATTGGGAAGCCCAAGACCAACCCGAACACCTGCGCACAATCCGCGATCGCCTCCTACACACCAGCAGCCAGCGCACCGCTCGCCTGCTAGAACTGTACCAACAGGTATTGCATCAGGGCGAAATCTCCGCCGATAGCAGCCCAGAACAAATGGAACTGCGGCTGACCGGACTGGTTGTCAAGCAGCAAGATCATTTGCAAATTTATAACCCGATTTATCAAGCCGTCTTTAATCAATCCTGGGTTAAAACTACCTTTGCCGCGATTCGTCCTTATACCGAACCGCTGCAAGCCTGGTTGCAGCATGGCCAAGCGGACGACTACCTGTTGCAAGGGGCAGCACTAGAAGCGGCTCTGGAATGGTCAGAATCTCGTAGCTTAAGCAAGCAAGATTATCACTATTTAATTGAAAGCCAGAAGCTAGGGCTGCGCCGTGAGCTAGACCAAGCCACTCAACACCTGACTGAACGCAACCAAGAACTCGATCGCATCAACCAGGCGTTGGGTGTGGCTCAACGAGAATTGAATCGAGTGGGACGACTGATTCGTTGGGTAATTGGGATTGGTATAGCTCTGGTGGGGGCGTTGGCAATAGCCGCAGGATTGGCATCCGGTGAAGCATGGGCACAGCGCAACGTAGCAGAAGACGCGATCGCCCAAGTAGGAATTGCCAAGAGAGAAACAGAATCGGCACGTTCAAACTTGGGAGAGATTCAAGCTGAGAAAGAGGAACTAGCCGAGCAGCAGCAAGCACTGAAAGGTGCAAACAGCGACCTGAAGCAACAAAATGAGCAGATTGCCCAAGACGTATCGCAAGCCAAAGCCGCCGAGCAAACCGCCCAACAGCGAGCAGCGGCTTCTCAACAGCGGCTTAATCAAACCCAAGGGCGATTGGGTGATGCTACGCGATCGCTAACAACTGCTCAAACAGAACGGCAACGGGCACAAACTGAAGCTGACACTGCAAAGACTGAAGCTGAAACCGCAACGGTTGCGGCTGCCATCGCAAAAGCCGACTCTGAAGCCCTGCAAGCTACCTTAACTCGCCAACGCCGCAACCTAGACGATGTGTTTCCCATTATGGCAGCCGTGTCTACCTTTGCTCAGGGCGATCGCGACGCGGCCATTACCCAGCTCTCTCAAACGTTGGAGACGAATCCTAACAACTCGGCAGTGCTGATTGTGCGCGGAGAGTTTCAGACGCAAGCCAGAAACCCCGATCGCGCCCTACAAGACTTTGACCGTGCCATTGCTCAAGAAGCCGAAAACTTCACCGCTCACTTTGGCCGAGGCAATGCGCTGATGGCGTTTAACCCGTCGCGAACAGAGGACGCGATCGCCTCCTACAACCAAGTGACTGCACTCAACCCCAACTACTATCAAGCCCATATCAACCGAGGCAACGCCCTGGCCACATCTGGACGATTGATTGAAGCAGTGGAGTCTTACAATGCAGCACTGCGAATTGAGCCAGATGCCGCCGTAGACAATTTAAAGGCAACGCTTGATCGTTTGATTGAGAGTCAGATTAGTAGCAATTCTGCACAGTCAATTAGCTTAAGAAGTGCCAGCACCCTTGGCAGTTTTGGGTCATCTCAGGAACCAGAGTCTTTTAGTATGGGTTTCTTTGCCGTGACAAGCTTCGCTCTGAGCGAGCAGGAGGCTAAAACAATTGCAGATGCCAGTAACCTTTTGTTGCAGAGAAATGCTGAAGATGCCGATGCCTTTCACTATCAAGGGGTTGCCCTTCTGGCAACAGAACAATACGCTGCCGCTATGGAGCAGTTTACGCTTGCAGTGAGCCACAAAGACGAGTTTCCATTGGCCTACATGGCACGCGGCATTGCTCGTAGGCGGCAAGGAGATGAAGCAGGTGCGATCGCCGACTTTGTACTTGCTATCAACAGTTACACCCAGGCCATCAAGCTAAGCCCTCAAGATGCAACTTTGTATAACGCTCGCAGTATTGCTCATCGATACCGTGGAGATTCGACAGCCGTTATAGCTGACTGCAACCGTGCCATTGAAATCAATCCTCAATATGCGATCGCTTATACCAAGCGCGGCAACGCTCGCGCTGAACTGGGGGATACGGCGGGTGCAATTGACGACTATACCCGCGCCATCGAACTCAATCCTCAAGATACATATGGCTATATATATCGCGCCTATGCTCGCTCTGCCCAAGGAGACAACGAAGGTGTGATCGCCGACTACACTCGCGCCATCGAGCTTGACCCTCAATATGTAGATGCCTATTTCCATCGCGGCACTGCTCGCTCTGTCCAAGGAGACAACGAAGGGGCGATCGCCGACTTCACTCGCACCATTGAATTCAATCCTCAAGATACATATGGCTATATATATCGCGCCTATGCTCGCTCTGCCCAAGGAGACAACGAAGGGGCGATTGCGGACTACACCCGCGCCATCGAAATCAATCCTCAATATGCAAATGCCTATTCCAATCGCGGAGAAGCTTATCGTTTGATGGAGCGCTATGACGAGGCACTGGCTGACGTTAATCGCGCTATTGAATTAGATGAAAATTTTGCAGTAGCAATTGGCACTCGGGGGCAGGTTTATCGGGCATTGGGGCGCAATGAAGAAGCCTTAGCCGATTTTGACCGTGCCCTTGAGTTAGAGCCAGGGTTGGATTGGGTTGTGGAAGAGCGCAATCAGCTTCAGCCGTAGGGTGGGCAGCTCCCTAGTTCTCAGAATTGAAGGGTGGGGAGCTTAACCGAGAAGGCCTGGGAGGCAGATGGGGTGCAGACCTGAGACTTTTCTAAAAGGTCGCAGGTCTATCGCCTTCAAAGGGGGCAATGTAACGAGCGCGGGCGTGTGTCGTTGGGGGTGTAGGGATGAAGCATTTGTACCAAGATCCTGACCACAGCCTTACATACTGATACAAATGCTTCATCCCTACCAGCGGCATCACCACCCACCGAAATAATTCCCACACAAAACTGCCTCACGGATCTAATGCCAATTAGATAAATAATCACAATAGAGCAATGATATAGGTAGGGGAATGGCACTGCCATGTCCTTACAGGATGTGTCCTATATTGCGGCAGAGCATGGCGATTAACCGCGTCTCTACGACGAGAATGCGATCGCCGTTGCACAGAAGATGGATGCGATCGCAATTTAGAAATTGTAGGACGGGTTGGGCGATCGCCATTCATCCCGATGAGGATGCGATCGCCTTTTTAGAGCAGAATTGAGGAGATTCAACATAATTGCTAATGATTATCTAAAGCAGCAGCAAGATATTTACGGACGCTGGGGGAGCGAAACCCAAGGATGATGTCTTGAGGAGGCACACCGCGTTGAATCAATTCTCGATCGATGTAGATTTCAGTACTGTTGTGTTGAATCCAAATCTGGTTTTCGATGATATCGAGCTGCATAGCACAACCATAAATGCGATAGTCATCTCGCCATTCGTTGTGGATCACGAGGTAGCGATCTTGGGCAAGATCGAAGACTAACTGAGCATTGGTATCAGTTTGAGCAAAGTCTTTTAGGAATTCACAAACAATTTTGCGGTATTCCATTATTCTATCCATTGGTCGATCGCCTCACGCGTTGGGTTATAAACAATTAGCCGGACTTCATATCGTGCGATGACAGTTTTTGCAGGTTCAAATCGGAGAAACATCCGGTAGGTATCAGTAGGCACAGCTAGGTAGAGCACGCGTTCCGGTTCACTAGAGACTTCGAGGGCAACGCGATAGTTGAGGAATTGCCCGAGGGCGGTATGAAATTCAGAAATCGTAGAGCCACCTGCAAAGCTTTTGACTTCTACTGCTATTTTACGACCTTCCTTTTCAGCCGCGATCGCTTCTTCAGCAGCGAGATCAATGTAGACGTCAGCAACACCGTAGCGTAACTG
>JAYUYI010000019.1:0-2246 GCA_043752545.1 Thermoleptolyngbya sp. | reverse complement strand
TTGGCAATGCAGGCCCTGGCGTGGCAGAAAATATGATGTCGGGGCGGGTGCAGGTGCAGGGGTTTGCCTCCGTCTCGGCAGGCGCGTCGGCGCATGGGGGGCTGCTGGTAATTGACGGCGATGCTAGCCTGCGCTGCGGCATTTCCCTAAAGGGCGCAGATATTGTGGTGGGCGGCAATGTCGGCAGCTTCTCGGCGTTTATGGCGCAGGCGGGACGGCTGGTGATTTGTGGCGATGCCGGAGATGCTTTGGGCGACTCGCTGTATGAAGCCGTAATTTATGTGCGCGGTCAAATTAAATCACTCGGTGCCGATGCCCAACTAGAACCGATGACCGATCAAGATTACGCCGCCGTTGCCGATTTATTGGCTCAAGCAGGCTTGTCCCACCATCCTCAAGAATTTAAGCGCGTCGCCTCGGCTCGACAGCTCTATCACTGGAACGCCGACGCCAATCAGGAGTATTAACCATGGACATCCACCCCTCCGCTCAGCCTTCACTGGAAGCATCCGCCGGATACGATCGCCGCATCCTCAACTACATCCAAAACGCCGCCGCCCACGGGCTGTACGAAATTCGCGGGCTGGGTGCCAAACGCCACCTGCCCCACTTTGACGACCTGGTATTTCTTGGCGCATCCCTCACCCGCTATCCACTGGAAGGCTACCGCGAGAAATGCCTGACCAAAACGGTACTCGGCACCCGCTTTGCCAAGCAGCCGATTGAGCTAGAAATTCCCATCACCATCGCCGGGATGAGCTTCGGCTCCCTATCTGCCAACGTCAAAGAAGCGCTGGGGCTGGCCGCCACTGAAATGGGCACCTCTACTACCACAGGCGACGGCGGCATGACCTCCGAAGAGCGACTTTCGTCCAAAACGCTCGTCTATCAATGTCTGCCCTCCCGCTACGGGTTCAACCCCAACGACATCCGTAAAGCCGACGCGATCGAAATTGTGATTGGCCAGGGGGCAAAACCGGGCGGCGGCGGCATGCTCTTGGGGCAGAAAATTAACCCCCGCGTTGCCGCTATGCGCACCCTGCCCGAAGGCGTCGATCAACGTTCTGCCTGCCGCCATCCCGACTGGACAGGCCCTGATGACCTAACCATCAAAATTCAAGAGCTGCGCGAATTAACCGACTGGCAAAAACCGATCTATGTCAAAGTTGGCGCATCGCGCACCTTCAACGACGTTAAACTGGCCGTCCATGCCGGAGCTGATGTGATTGTAGTGGATGGAATGCAGGGCGGTACCGCCGCTACCCAAGCCGTCTTCATTGAACATGTCGGCATCCCCACGATCGCCGCTGTCCGCCAAGCTGTCGATGCCCTAGAGGACATGAACATGAAAGGAACGGTGCAGCTGATCGTATCGGGTGGGGTTCGCACCGGAGCGGATGTCGCGAAGGCACTGGCCATGGGAGCCGATGCTGTCTCGATTGGGCAAGGGATGTTGATGGCTCTAGGCTGCAATAGTGATGCCTACATTCAAGACGGCACTCATCACTCCGCCATTGCCGATTACCATGCCTTGGGTACGGCTCCTGGCTATTGCCACCACTGCCATACAGGCCAATGTCCAGTCGGTGTCACCACTCAAGATCCAGTCTTAGAAAAGCGCCTAGAGCCAGCCGTGGGAGCCAAACGGGTGAAGAATTATCTGAACACCTTAAACATGGAACTCACCACGATCGCCCGCGCCTGCGGTAAGCAAAACGTGCACCATTTAGAACGGGAAGATTTGGTGGCGCTCACCCTGGAAGCTGCCGCCATGGCACAGCTACCGTTAGCTGGAACCAACTGGATTCCAGGCAAATCGGGATAGCCAGATTGGCGATCGCAGCGCAACTCTGTACTATAGAAGAGAAGCCCCTTGGGATTTGCCATATGCCATCGCCTTTTCCTGGAATGGATCCCTATCTTGAACATGTGGAACGTTGGTCGGCAGTCCATAACCGACTGATTGTGGCGATCGCCGATGAGCTAGTCGATCACCTGAGTCAGCGGTATCGAGTTGAGATCGAAAAAAGAACTTACTTTAGCGTTGATGATGAAAGTGTATTGGTGGGAATTCCTGATGTTTCAGTGGTGACGGGCAGAGGTCAAGCATCACCCACCAACACGACAACCATTGCCCGAGCGGTGCAGCCTCAGCAAGTACAAATGCCGATTGCAGAAGAGGTGAATGAGCGGTACTTAGAAATTCGGGAGGTCGCGACTGGAACGGTTGTGACGGTGATTGAGAT
>JAYUYI010000018.1:0-5788 GCA_043752545.1 Thermoleptolyngbya sp. | reverse complement strand
CGGAAGGTTGAGCAGGGGAACCGCATATTTAATGGCGATCGCTAGCCCTGCCGAACCGATTAGCAGCTTTAACAAAAATGCGACGTTGGTTTCCATAGTGATTAATTGTACCAACCCATCAAAATCTCGATTGCTTGAGCGATCACTCCGCTAGAACGGGCGGAATAAAATAAATTGGGGATGCAGAAACCGACGTTCCACATCCCCAATTTTGGCTCATTTGCTAAGAGGATGTTTTAAAAGTCTTGTTGCCGGTATCAAAACGACCTCGATCCCCCTAAATCCCCGCGCTGGCGCGCCGCTGCGCTAGAAAAAAGGGGGACTTTGAGTCCGGTTCCCCCTTTTTTAAGGGGGGTAGAGGGGATCGCTCAGTGCCTAAAAACACAGCCAATCACTTTTAAAACATCCTCTAAAGGCGATCGCCAAACGCAATAGACCTAGTAGTTAGTACTACCCGCCACTTCGCCCGAGCCACTAGTTGCCCCATACAGGCCACCCGGTGCCCCTGACGCATCTTTGACAAACCCAGAGTAGGCTTCCATGCCGTGTTCGCCAATGTCTAGACCGATCAGCTCCTCTTCAGCCGATACTCGAATTCCCAATGTAGCTTTCAAAGCGACCCAGAAAATCGAGGTCAACACGACAGTAATTAAACCGCAGAGCAAGGTTCCGGCAATCTGAATCCCCAGCTGACCCAAGCCACCACCGGCAAACAAACCTGCTGCTGGCCCCAGACCATCGCCATAAAGCGCACCAGGTTCGGCACTAGGCCCAACTGCAAACAGACCCACTGCAATAGTTCCCCAGGTGCCGTTGACCAAGTGAACGGCAAGCGCACCCACCGGGTCGTCAATGCGAATGCTGTCGAAGAAGCCAACGGCATAAACCACCAAAACACCAGCGACGAGGCCAATGATAGCGGCGGCTCCCAGCCCAACAAATGCACAGCTAGCCGTAACAGCGACCAAGCCCGCCAGAATTCCGTTGATGATCATCGACAAATCGGGCTTGCCCGACAGTATCCATGCCGTGATGGTAGCGGCAACACCACCAAATGCACCCGCTGTGTTGGTTGTTAGCGCAATGTGAGCAATTAAAGACCCATTGCCTACACTCATAGTCGAACCGGGGTTAAACCCAAACCAACCCAACCACAAGATCAAACATCCCAAGGTGGCGATGCTCATGTTGTGACCGGGCAGCGCGTTGGGTGTGCCGTCTGCACTGTATTTACCCAGCCGAGGGCCAAGGAACGCCGCCCCCATTAGCGCCGCCCAACCGCCTACCACGTGCACCACAGTAGAGCCGGCAAAATCCCAGAAGCCAGCTTTTTGCAGCAGACCGCCACCCCAGACCATGTGTCCGGTGATGGGATAGGCGATGCCGACTAGCAGCAAGCTAAAAATCAAGAAGTCAACGAATCTAATTCGCTCGGCCACTGCACCTGACACAATCGTGGCAGCAGTTCCAGCGAACACTAGTTGGAAGAAGAACTTAGCAAACAAGGGAACACCGGTCCAGCTAATGGCGCTGTAGGCTCCTGCATAAGCGTCCCCGGTTGCGGGGCTATTGTCTGCACCAGACAATAAAAATAGACCTTCCGTGCCAAAAAATGGATTGCCGTTGCCAAACATCAACCCCCAGCCAATCACCCAAAAGGCGATAGACGACAGGGCAAATACAATCAGGTTTTTAGCAAGGACGTTGACCGCGTTCTTTTGGCGACAAAAGCCCGTCTCTAACATGCAAAAGCCCGCGTTCATAAAGAACACCAGCATGGCTGCTAGCATCACCCACATGGTGTCGATACCGACCTTCAAATCAGAAGTGGCGGCACTCAACGACTCTAGCGTAGGCGCATCTTGAGCAAATGCTGCGGTGCCGGCAACCAAAACAATTAGGGCCGTTAAGGGAATGCAAGCTTGCCAGCTGGGCGATAGTTTGGTGAGAAGCTGAGGGTTCTTGAAAACCGATTGCACATTGTCAGAGACTGTATGCAAATCAATCAGCGATCGCCGTCTACTTCTTTTTTTGAGAAGGGATCTAGACATGAGTGAACGTTCCTTGACTGGGTGAAATAACTTTGACCCGATGAGAATCAAAAAATTGAATGAAGAAATAGTAAAAAGTAAGGAACCATAATACACAGCATTACGGGATCCTACTGAATCGCATTCTCTAGGTTTAGCGAACCCTAAAAAACTTTGCTAGGCTTTTTGGGTTCAAGCGCGGCAGATGCAGCAAAACTTGCTTGTTTAGCTAATTCTAGGAGCGCAGGCAGGTGCAACAAAACCAAGAGACAATCACTCAACGATTCCACCAAGGTAGAGGAAGTAAATCTGTGCTCTAGACTACAAAAAACAAATTCCGATCCTTGTGTCCCATCTCTACCAATGCGTTGAGGATGAATTACAAGTTAAACGTAATAGCGCAGAGAAAAATATATGGATGAAAAAATATATAACCATCCAAACTGTGTTCTTCCGCTCTGTACTGTGCATAGTCTTAATCTGCACATCAAGGTACCGTTTCAGAATCAGCGATCGCTAAACAGCCTCAGAAGATGTTTTAAAGGTGGTCGGCTGTACTTTTAGTCACCGAGAGATCTCCCCTAACCCCCCTTAAAAAGAGATCCCCCATAACCCCCCTTAAAAAGGTGGGAACCGGACTCAAAGTCCCCCTTTTTTCTAGCGCAGCGGCGCGCCAGCGCGGGGATGTAGGGGGATCAATACGTTTTTATACCAGCACAAGACTTTTAAAACACCCTCTTAGATCTCCTCATCTTGGCAATCTTGGCGATCGCCCCCAACCGTTTTTTTGGCAATGGCGATCGCCGACTCCATCGCTCTAGCTCTAACCTTCAATATTCGGCCTTAGAGGGCAAGGAAGTCTGTATTGTCAGCGGTTGTCTACCCAGTAGGTACAAAGTATGTTGCTCACCTTAATGCAAGGGTTAAGCAATTACTTTACTTTCATCACAAAGAGAAATAATTTGGTTTACAAAAGCTTTCAGTTCTGGACAAGCTTGAATGGCAAGCATCAAATCATTTTTCTCCAAAATTTTTTTGCCATGAATAGGCTTGTTATAATCTTGCTTTCCTCCCGATCTGAAAATTTCTTTAATATGGTAAGAAGGCGGTTTCTGGTGATTCACGGTTTCAGGAGAACCACTAGGAGCAGAACGATTATGTTTTGCTAATGCTTGAATAGTTTTCCAGTATGGCAGGAGCCATGCTTCAAAGTCATGCAGTGCCGTGTGTGGATAAAACTGAGAGTTGTTATCAACCCAACTCATCATTTTAGCTTTAGCATCAGCTGCATCTCGGAAATCATGTGTTCCCGTATAGATATCGGTCAGCGCAATCACAGCATTACAAGCGTCATTACCAGTCAGCAAGTTTTCAACTACACGCTTGAGCTTTTGTTCTTTAGGAATTCGACCGTCGTACTTAATGAACCATAGTTTTGGCATTTGATTCTCTAAACGATTTTTTAGAAAGTCACAGAGCTTATATTTAAAGATTTTCTCTGTACCCCCTTCAACTAAAACAGCAATCTTCATGGCTGACCACCCATGACATTCATTGCCCAAACTTGATCAAGGCTGTAGTCTTCTAACCATTTATCTAAATCAAGTGTATCTGCCCAAGTCATGCTTGCCTCACCTTCCTCAAGGTCACAGATTAAAACTTCCTGTGGTTCAAGAAACCTGATGAGTCGATCTGAATGAGTTGCTACTATAAGCTGTGTGTGTTTTGAAGCTTCTCTCATCAAATATACTAAATGTCTCAAAAGCTCAGGATGTAAGCTAACTTCTGGCTCATCTAGCAAAGTAATTGTCGTTAAACTCTGGCTTTGTAGAAGGGTCACTAGCCAAAGGAAACGCAGTGTCCCTTCTGATAATTCATGCACATATATGGGTTGAGAAAAGTTTCTATCTGTCCAAGTCATGGAAATAGTTCCGGCGGCGACAGGAGGGAAATTTAACCTCTCAAAATCTGGAAATGCTGTAGAAACAACATCCTCGACCATTTCAAAACGATCTCCATCTGTTTCCCGAAGATCATAGAGACAGGAAGCCAAGTCTTCACCGCTTGCACCAGGTAGCTTAGCAGGGCGCATTGGCTGAGGTAAACGAATTGGGCTTTTCCCGGAAACATCAAGTGCTCCATAGTAAGTGCAGGAAGCAAGACTTTTTCTCAAGTTCTCAGGTTCACGATACATTTTAGGAACTTGAGAGAGTGATGTTTCAAGCGGATTATGTTCCCAATTTGGTCTTAAAAGTCCACTACCTTCCTGAAAATATTTGATATCTAATCCATGCGATTCAATATATTTAAACGGTTCAGGCTTGTTTGGGTTTCGTTGCTGTGCTAAAGTTTCGTTTCTAATTTCGTAAGATAGTCCTTTAGGAGACAAGGTTAAACCATACTTCAAAGGTTGCTCTTCTGGGACTCTCATAGAAACTGCAATTTCAAGCTCCTGAGCTTTGCCCCTAGTTAAAATCTCATTTAATCCACCTTTAGATTGCAATGTTTCTTGTAATTTGCCATTGGCTGAAGCAGCTAGTGTTGAAAGAACATCCAAAAACGAAGTTTTTCCTGCTCCATTTGCCCCAATCATGACAATAAGATTTCTCATCTCAAGGTTAACTTGTCGAAGGCGACGAAAGCCTCTCACTGATATATTTTCAAATCTGTCCATGCGGCTGTAATTACCAGTAAAATTCGTCGAGCTTGCTTAGACGATGAAGTCTAAATTATCCCTAGTATATCTACGATTGGAACCTTGAAGAATTTGATACAACCTGATGTTTTTTGGAACGCCTTCGTACAACTCAAGTTGCAGCGGCATAACAACTTATTAGGCGGGAACTCTCTGATATCCACCTAAGTTGGGTGAATCTGAAGAGAGGTTCTTGCGATCCACCCAACTTAGGTGGATATTTGGTCAGCGATCGCTCTCCACAATTTGCCAATATCAGTGATTGACAAGGACACGAGTATACCCGTATCTTTGCTAATTAAGGTTGTGAGCCGAACTACCGAGTCGAGCAACCCGTTTCGCTCCAAAAAACTAGCACCGCTCAATGCTGTTGCAACCAACATTGAGCGGCTGACCCCCATCTGTGCGAGCAGTATGGAAGCTGACTGGGAATGATAGCATTCTCTAGCCACCCTACTTTCCGATGGAAACGGGGTGGCTAGGTTTTTGGGGTTTACTCTTACGCCAAACATGCAGGAGAACCCCGATGCTTGAGATGTTTGACGCGCCCATTGCCCGCAGTTTTTTGACCGATGGTGAGAATAAAGATGAAGGTGAAATTCGCCCCTCGCCAATCATTTTGCCGCTCTATTTCCATCCTCTGGCACCCGGACAAGAGCAGATGCGGATCTTGCTGATTAGCAGCCCCACCTAGGTCACCGAAACCACCCACGACCTGCACGCACGCGGATTTGCCAACACCAAGGATTGGAGCAGCCTCGTGCCCGGTGCCAATCCGGGTGAAGTGGTCAGCATTCTCACTCGCCGCCGCCAACGACCATAGGCTACGCCGATGACGTGAGAGCGGGCGCGTCTGCTTTGTGCCATGCTGCTAATCGTCACGGCGCAAATCTAGCTATCATTTGCAGCAGTGTAAGCGTCCCGCTCACGAGCATCTTGCTGATGGGCGGGACATTCGCCCTACGGCATCCAAACGGATGCGTTGTGCTACAAGTTTGGGCAGATGTCCTGTCCTACTAGAATAAAGATTAGTAAGATCACTGAATCTTGGTCGTTCGCCTTC
>JAYUYI010000017.1:0-2251 GCA_043752545.1 Thermoleptolyngbya sp. | reverse complement strand
TCAGGGACAAATTCGTAGAAGCCGCTCTCTAGTGCCAAAACGACGCCATCACAGTCAAGGTCGTGATAGACGCCAAAGGTGGCTTCAGCGGATGAATAGATGCCGCCAAAGATGGGTGTATTGCCAAAATATTGCGGAAAGCGCTCAAAGTAGAAATCAGACGTGCCGCCCCGCGCCGTCACTACCAATGACAGGTCATCCCAGGCCAATTTCGGAGTCAGCCGACCCGCAGTTTTGAGCAGGTGGCGCAGCTGAGCGGCGCGTTGGGGCACAGCCGAAAATTGTCGCTGGAGCTTGACCCGCAGCTCGGGTTCTATTACGAGCCAGGGGGCGATCGCGCCCGTTTCTAAATCGTGAATCAGGTCTTCGGCATAGCATTCCAGGTAGTCGCACAGCCGCAGCGCCATCACGGGGAAGGTAGCCCCAATCATGCCCAGGCTGGGTTCTCGCAGGGCAAACAGCAGGCAGAGGTAGTGCCGAGCCAAGCTGTCGGAAACTTGCAGCGTTTCGTAGGGGTGGGCAAAAATTTGTCGATAAATAGAATTGCTCAGCCGTACGGCGCTGACGCTAACGGGGCCATATTCAATGCCGCCACTGGTGTGACCCAAAATTTGCACCGAACTGGTCATCAGCATTTTGCCGAGCGATCGCCCGCGCTTGGCTGCTGCCGTTGCCGCAAACCCAAGGCTGACCTGGTTTGCCCGCGACAGCATCCGCCGCGATCGATGGGTCACCGGGATCAGCTTTTGCTTACCCGTGCTGCCGCTGGTCAAGTTGAGGTAAATCACCGGATCGGGGGTGAGAATGTTGCGATCGCCCCGAGCCACGCGCTCTACATACGGCTCATAGGCGCTGTAGGGCGAAATGGGCACCTGCTGGCGAAATGCATCCACTGAGGTGATTTGGGACAGTCCCAACTGCCGTCCTAATTCAGTATCTTGATAAGCCCGCAGCAAGGTTAACAAAAACCGTTCCTGCGTCACCGCTACAGTCCGAGTTTTCTGAACAAATGTATGTTTTACTTGCTGAGCAGCAAGTGTTAAAAGGGACAAGAGCAAACTTGCCATGAATTACCGTCTCACACCACGTAACTAACTTGTAAATTTTCACCGTTAAACGGTGAAGAAACTGTAGCACTAAAGCATTCTCCACCATCTCGGAACCTGTTCCACTCGCCAAAGTGGCTAAGCTCTTTGTGCCACCGGGAGTTGATTGGGCGGCATCGAGTTGATCTTAAAACTGACCCAAAATTTTAACTTCTGGTTCCAGGTGCACCTGCCAATGCTGCTCAACCTGCGCTTGGACGTAGCGAATTAGGTGAAACACATCTTGGGCGGTCGCGCTACCGCAATTTACGATGAAATTAGCGTGAAGTTGAGAAACTTGAGCATCGCCAATTTGATATCCCTTTAACCCGGTTTGTTGAATAAACCAGCCTGCCGTATGCGGTTCGGGGTTGCGAAACACGCTGCCGCAACTGGGCAAGTGATAGGGCTGCGTGGCATGGCGGCGCTCCTGATGGGCGCGGGTTGTGGCAATGACCAGAGCGGGTTCAGCTCCAGGTTGGAGCTGAAAGGTGGCCTGTGTCACCAGCCGACTGACATCTCCCTGCAAGGCAGAGGTGCGATATCGATAGTCCAAATTGCTGGGCAGCAGCGTTTGCAGCGAGCCGTCAGTCGTTAGCACCTGCGTATTGGCCAAGATATCTGCGGTGCAGGCGGTGTGTGCTCCAGCATTCATGACTACGGCTCCACCTACAGTGCCGGGAATCCCGACTGCCCATTCTAGCCCTTGCCAGCCTCGTTCTGCGGCCTGCTGAGCCAATCGTGGCATCGGTTCTCCGGCAGCGGCGATTAGTTGCCCGGTGTGGTCGTCAAACTGGGTGTGTCGCAGATAGCGGGTGCAAATGATCAGACCAGGTAAGCCGCGATCGCTCACCAATAGGTTAGATCCAGCTCCTAGCATCATGATCGGTAGCCCTTCACCCTGTGCCCAGGCCATACTGGCGCGCAGATCGTCTATGGTGCGGGGTGTCACAAACCATTCGGCAGGTCCACCCACTCGGTAGGACGTAAACCCAGCCAGTGAGACTTGGGGTTTAATCAAGCAATCTGTATTGGGGAGGGTAAGGGGGGTGGAGTCCATCCCTAAGTGCGGTTGACAAGGCTGAGCCGAAACGTGAGATCCGACTCGATTGTCTACGGTGATTAAACCGCCATCTCCTTTTTCAACACGGGGGGACTGCTCAAAA
>JAYUYI010000016.1:0-2257 GCA_043752545.1 Thermoleptolyngbya sp. | reverse complement strand
AACCGCGTTGTCCTCGACTGCCATAATTGTCTACACGCCAGTTCTCGGAGACTACGGTAAGACCCGGATGCGGCTATGTCACTTTCTTTGCTGGCATGTTATCTGTTGAACTCAGTACACGCTATTCTAATCTTTGTAAGAACCAGTCTCACTGGGAAAGTAGGAGTTAGAGGCGTATTTAGTCAATGTTACCGTCTACTTCAGTAGTGTGACAGTCGTAGACGTGGTTGAAGGCGTAGTTGAAGGCCGGATGTAGGTCTCGGATCAACCCCAGCAGCATCATATTCAAACCTTGACTCGGTTTAAACCATTGATTGCTCACTCTCTGCCTCGGCAACTAATCCTGAGACCGCCTCAAATCCTAGACCCTTTCGTAAGAGAATAGGTTCCTCTCCAGTCAGATCTAGCATGGTAGAAACCTGGAATCCTATGGTCGAATCGTCATCAAGGATGATATCTACCAATTTGTCGAGCTGGTCGAATAATTCTGGTTTTGACACTCGTGCCCCAGATTGACCAAAAACCGTCGAAGCGGAGGTAGACACCAATGGATTTTCTAGCGCCCTCAGCAAGGCTTGACAGATAGCATGATCGGGCACTCGAATGCCTGTTGTTTTGCGTTTAGGATCCATCACCAGCCGTGGTACTAGCTTGGTCGCAGGCAGCAAAAAAGTATAAGGTCCTGGAATCAGCCGTTTAATCAGCCGATAGCCCGCATCGCTGACATGGGCGTAGGTGGCAATGTTAGATAGAGACGAACATAAAAAGGTTAACGGCTTGTCGCTGGACATGCGCTTAATTTGCCGCACCTGCTCCACCGCAGATCTGACGGTTAAATCGCACCCGATCGCATAGACCGTATCGGTGGGATAGAGCATGACTGCTCCTTGCCGCAGCTGATCTCGAATTTTTCCGATGGTGCGCGTTTGCGGGGTTTCTGGATGAAGTGTATAGATCGTAGCCATAGAGTGATTACTGAGGCTTGCCCATTAATTTACTGTCGCTGATGATGGAGAGGATGGCGTCCTGTCTCTACCACTATGACGAAAATTGCGTATCTTGAGTGTCCGACGGGTGTGGCGGGCGATATGTGTTTGGCAGCCCTGGTTCATGCCGGTGTGCCGTTGACATACTTATCATCACAGTTGCAGCGGCTAGGAATTTCGCACGAATATAGCTTATGGGTAGAAACGGTGGAGCGCAGCGGCCAAGCGGCAACGAAAGTTCATGTTGAGCTGCGCTGCCCTCCAGACCCGACTGAGGCTGCCAATAGGGAGCCAGGGGTTGATCCCCACTCGACATTTGGGCATCATACGCCTGCGCTGCAACGCCTTACTACCGCTAGCGGTGAATCGTTACATCTTGACCCCGCTCCAGCCGATTTTGAGGGGCATCTGCGTGACGTTGACCCCCTGCCCGCAGGCGATCGCCCCTCCCAGATCGAGCACTCGCATCCGCACGGGCATCCCCACGGGCATCCTCATGGGCATCAGCCCGTCCCGCCTACTCGAACCGTCGAGCCACCAAGCCACGCGCATGCCGATGATCCGGCGCGGGCTGGCCGACATTTGCCTGAGATTGAGCAGCTGATCAAATCTGCTGGGTTCTCGGCGCGGGCTGAAGCCTGGAGTTTGGCTGTGTTTCGTCAATTGGCTGTGGCAGAAGGCGCAGTTCATGGTATTCCTCCCGAAGCGGTGCATTTTCATGAAGTGGGAGCCACCGATGCAATTGTAGATGTGGTAGGAACTTGCTTGGGACTAGATTGGTTGGGGATTGACCAGCTTTATTGTTCTGCGCTGCCGACCGGGGGGGGAACGGTTTGGGCTGCCCATGGTCGCCTGCCAGTTCCGACACCCGCCGTGCTCAAGCTGTGGGAAATGCGCCAGGTGCCCGTATATAGCAACGGCATTGAGCGAGAATTGGTTACCCCTACCGGAGCGGCGATCGCCACTGCCCTAGCGACCCAATTTGGCTCGCCCCCACCCATGACACTCCATCGCGTTGGCCTCGGGGCTGGCTCCCGCCATTTACCGATTCCAAACATTTTGCGGCTATGGGTTGGCGAAAGCACCACAACGCAACCCATCAGCCCCTTAACTCGCCTGCTCGTCTCCAGCCCCCAGCCCCCAGCCCCCAGCCCCCAGCCCGCGACTGAAGCGATCGCCGTTTTGGAAACTCAAATCGATGATGCTAGCCCCCAGGCGATCGCCTATGCCTTTGACCAATTATTTGCGGCCGGTGCGGTCGATGTATTTAC
>JAYUYI010000015.1:0-5818 GCA_043752545.1 Thermoleptolyngbya sp. | reverse complement strand
ATAGCCATGCCCGCCTAGGAGGCACCCCTCGCCGCCGTTTGTGGGACTAGTTTATGGGACTAGGCGACTCAGCCGAGGCGGCTAACCCTAGGTGAGCACTTCTCCAGATAGATTTCAGCTTTCATGCGCCCATCCCCTAGAGGGGGATGTTACCCTAAAAAAGCATGACAGCGCTGCTAGCGTTTGATTTGGTGCAGGGCGAGACCCTGTGGCCATTCAACCGTTGACTCAGACGCTAATTTGATCTGCATGACGATTGATCGATTATTTAACGAAGAGGTATACTGCGTGGTCGCGTCTCCCGAAAAACTGCAACAGCAAACCTTAAACGAAACGCTAGAAAGTGGCGGACACACCCATAACTCGCATTCCCACGAGGGGAGCGATCGCGTTGCCGTTCTATTAATGGGCTATGGCGAAGTCGAGAGCTACGAGGATTTTGCCAACTATAACGAACAGGCGCTCAACCTCCTGACCGCCAAGTTTGCCCCGGTTCCTCTGTGGATTTATCCCCCCTTGGCTAAACTGCTGGCCATGTTTGACCTGCATGAGTGGGATCACCAGCACGACCACTTCATCTCTCCCCACAACGCCATTTTTGAGCAACAGCGCGCTGGCATTGAACAGCATTTGCAGGAGAAATGGGGCGAACGGGTCAAAGTGTTCAAAGCATTTAACTTTTGCGCTCCCTTCCTACCTGAACAGGTATTAACCCAAGTTAAAGCAGAAGGCTTCGACAAGATTCTAATTTATCCCCTGCTGGTGGTCGATTCCATCTTTACTAGCGGCATTGCCGTCGAACAGGTCAACAAAGCGCTTACCCTACTCAGCGATAGCAGTCAACACTGGGTTAAAGGGCAGCGCTATATTCCATCCTTCTACAGCGAGCCAGAGTACATCGACCTGATGGCGCAAATGGTAGAAGAAAAAATTCGGCAGGATCTAGCCGTGGCGCACTTGCCGTCGCAAACAGCCATTGTGCTGATGAATCACGGGTGCCCCCACAAGGCGAAAGGCTTTACCTCCGGCATTGATGAAAGCCAAGCCCTGTATGAACGGGTGCGCGAAAAGCTGATCCATCGGTATCCCTTGATTTCTGTTGGCTGGTTGAACCACCAAACGCCGCTGATCGATTGGACGCAGCCCAATGCTGATCTAGCCGCCAAAAACCTGATCGACTTGGGGGCTACAGCGCTGGTCTTTATGCCAATTGGCTTTGCCACCGAGAACCACGAAACCCTGCTAGATGTGGACCATATCATCCACGGTCTGCGCCGCAAGCATCCTGAGGTAACCTATGTGCAGATGCCCTGCGTCAACGAGCGCCCCGAATTCCTCAAAATGGTAGCTACCTGGGCTGATCCCCAAATTGCGGCGCTGTTCGAGGAACAAGCCCTCGCTGTGAACCCTCAGTTGGCAGTGGAGCAGGCCAAAGCCCACACCCATGACCACCACCACGGGCACGATGGCCACCCCCATGACGATGGTCACCATCACCATTAATCACCAGTAAAAGGTCAGCAGAGCCCGATTAGACTTCAGTGCGCCAAGTGATACCTAAGTGATACCTAAACGGAGGGGCAGTTCTCGAACTGCCCCTCCGTTGTTTTTACTCAGCTGTTCGTACGGTTTAGCTTTTAAGCATGCCGTCTTCGAGATAAAGCACTCGGTCAGCAATATCGACGATGCGGGGATCGTGGGTCACGATCAAAACGGTGCGCCCGCCTTCTTTTGCCAGTTTGACTAGCAGTTCAATCACAGCATGGCCGCTATGAGAATCTAGGGCAGCCGTAGGTTCATCGGCCATAATAATCGGAGGATTGGCTGCTAGAGCACGGGCGATCGCCACCCGCTGCTTTTGCCCCCCCGAGAGGTTGCGCGGTAGATTCTTAGCCTTGTCTGCTAGCCCGACTTGTTCTAGTAAGGCCATGGCTTCGGCTCTCGCCTCTCGCGGCTTTATCCCTTTCATCGTCAGGGCTAGCTGAACATTCTCGATCGCATTCAGCGCCGGAAATAAATTAAAGCCCTGAAAAATGAAGCCCAGGTTTTTCAGCCGAAAATGCGATAGTTGACTGCGCGACATCCCAGTCACTTCTTGGCCTAACAGCCGCACTCTGCCGGAAGTCGGTGTTAGAATACCTGCCAGAATAGAGAGCAAGGTAGTTTTACCGGAACCAGACGGCCCCATCAATAGCTGAATATTGCCCGTCGGAATGGTTAAATTGATGTCCCTTAGAGCATGAAACCGCTCTGCCCCCTGTTCAAAGACCATCTCAATATGTTGAGCAGCGATCGCCTCAGCCCGAGTTTTCACCAGATCCATTGCAACGGTCTGAACACTGGGTAAATACGTCGGTAGGCCAGGAAATTGGATTTGAGAGACAGTCATGAAATTTTAGAGGTTAACGGCGTCAGCTGTAAAAATAGCGGGCAGAAAAGATGCTATGGACAAGACCCTATGGGGTTGAGACAGTCTAATGCTTCTAGAAGTTTCCGATTTGGTGAACGGCCTAAAGACAAACCAGCTCTGAACTCTCAGCGTAGAAGAAACCACAAGAACTGGCTTCACCCACTTGGTTCATCTAGTCAGGCACCGACAGACTATCTAGAGCAGACCACTAGCAAAAACGGCTTTACCTGAGCCGATTGCCAGAGCCATAGACTCCTAGCTCCTTTGATGACATCATCTGCCCACGCGTAAAATCCAGGCTGCGTGACATGGATTTACCAAACCTTTATTTAGTCTAGCCAGACTATTTTTTATTTCTCCGTAGCAAAGGACACGGAATCCCCCAAATCTACGAAAATTTTAAGAATTAAGCCAGCGTTGCAGCAATAACTCATCTAAGCTTTATCGGTTCAAGCCAGTTGCCCTTTTCATGGTGAACTTGAAGTTGAACTTGAAGTTGAACTTGAAACAGGCAACCGCAACAGTGAACGTCAGGCTTTGAACACAATCGCCGGATCTACGTGCGTCACCTTTTGAATCGCAAACAGCGCCGAGACAACACACATCCCTACCGTTACCCCCAGCACCCCTACAGCCGTGACAGGCGTGATCAAAATGGTGATGCCCTGGGTGGCAAACGTCCAAAATCCTAACCCAATACACAACCCGACACTGGGAAGATATCCCAGCACAGCCATCCAGAGTGCCTGCTCGATGATGATGCGATAGATCACCCAATCTGAGGCTCCCATTGCTTTGAGGGTGCCAAACTCCCGAATGTGGTCGGCGACAGAGGAATAAAGAATCTGTCCTACAATAACCATTCCCACAATGACACCTACCGCCGCCCCTAACCCCAAGACAAAGCCGATTCCGGTGCGCTCTACCCAATATTTGCGGGTGCGCTCTGATATCTCTGCTCGCGTGAAGGCTCGGGTATTGGGTAGGGCTGCTTCTAATCGTTGCTTTAGCGTTTGCAGATCTTCTCCTGGCTTTGCCCGCACTAAAACATAGGTGATCGCGTCGCTGGCCGCTAGAGAGGCAGGGGTGGCGATCGCATTCGGCGTTTTAGTCCGCTCAAATACGTTGTTGCACAGCAGCTTACCGGACTCTAGGCGACAGTTTGTAGTGGTGGTGTAGCCCGCTGTCAAATAGGCGTTTGCGTTGCGCAGAGAGGCAAATACGTAGGTACTAGAAGCGATCGATTGAGTCCCTTTGGTAAACCCAATCACCTTAGCCGACAACGAACCAATTGTTCCTGTATCTCCAATCGCCTCGACGTTAATAGATGCCTTATTAGCCTGGTCGGGCATGATGGTGTATGGCTGCTCTAGGGCTTGAAGCGTTTCAGCAGACAGTTGACCCGGATTGAATAACTCACCCGTCGGGTCAAAGCCAAACATCTGCATCGGCGCAATTTCACCATCTGGGCTGCGCCAAGTAGTAGCGCGGGTCAGCATGGCTTCTGCAAGCTCTACTCCTTCGACTTTTTGCGCCTCGGCCACCATGCCCGCTGGAATCGGTAAGGTGAGCTGCAAGTTGACCATTTCTTTGGCACCCACCCACACATCGGCCTGAGAATTGTCAATTAGCGTCACAGTAGAGCGGCTAAACCCATTCAAAATGCCAGTTTGAATCGTGACTAGGCTCACCGCAAATACAATCCCCGCTTGGGCTACCAAAAAGCGAGGAATATCTTCAAATAGGTTCTTGCGAGCGACAGAAGCCATGCAATGTAGGGGAAAAGGAATGCTAATGGTAGCAGGTTGCTTAATTGCAGGGCTACACGAACGATGCAGCCGACTGCACACCTGCTTTCACTGTAACGGGTGTCTGATTTTAGTTGGGTAAAAATGGGCCAGTGCTATCTCTGCCTGAAACCAGCAATTCGAGTACTATTAATACCAAGCAAATCGAGGTTTAACAGGGCAGAAACTATGAGTACCGAGCACATGCTAAGAGGGCAATTGTGGCTTACTAGTTTACTGCAACTGGCTAGCCTCCCAGCCACAGCTGAAGCTGAACCAATTGAGGCGCATGAGGACGGTAGCTGCTGGCTAACAATTGGGGCAAGTGCCTTAACGCCAGACCAGATCAGCGCCTTACAAGGAACCCAAGGAGAGGTGCTGGATTCAATTCAATACCTAATCAATACCACCTTAAATATGGGTCGGGCTGAAGATCAGCAGCAGCCGTACACGATTGAACTCGATAGCTACCGGGCGCGGCGTCAGGTGGAGCTGAAAAACATGGCTGAACAGGCTGCTCAACAGGTGCGGCAGACTGGAGAAGAGTTTGAAATGACGGCTCTTTCGGCCGCAGAGCGGAGGCAGGTACACACGTTTCTTAAATCCTACGAGGACTTAGAAACCTCTAGCCGAGGTCAAGAACCGGATCGTCGCCTAGTCGTACGGCACAAATAATCCTCGATATTAGTCCTGAGTACATGTTTCAAGATATTAACGCGATGTGCAACTTTACCGTTGAAACCCTTGATTTCCCGTGGGATAGGCATCTTGCCCGTCCAGACTGGACGGGCGAGACGCCCATCCCACAGGACTTTAGATCAAGTTGCCCATCGCGCATATTACTCAAAACCATTACCTAAGAAACATCCCCAAAAACATCCCCAAAAACATTAAGCTGGCTCACTCCCCGACCGTATAAACTGAAGAACAAGCCTGACTGTGGGTCAAGGCAGTTTTAAGGTGAGGAGACGACTAACCCAATGGATGCAATTCATATCCCCCAACTCACACGAGCGCCTGATCAGAGCGAGACAATTCCGATCAAGGGTCATTTGGATGGGTTAGAAACGCTGACTCCTGTGCAAGGGGCTGTGCAGGTAACGCATCGTGGCAATTATTTGGAAGTGATCGGTGAAGCGGAAACAATCATGACGCTAACGTGCGATCGCTGCCTGCAACAGTACAATCACCGTATGCTGCTACAAGCATCTGAGATCATTTGGCTAGAAGACCCGGTCGAAAGCATCGAGCCAGATCTAGTAGAACATGAGCTGACCTACGATGAACTGGTCGAGAGCCTGCCTCCTCAAGGCTATTTTCACCCCGACCAGTGGCTGTATGAGCATCTGTGTCTAGACATTCCGCTCCGCAGACTCTGCGACGAGCAATGTGGAGGAATCGAGCTGAGTGATGCTCTCCCCACTCCAGCAGCTTTGGTGATCGATCATCGCTGGGCTTCCTTAGAAGCCATCAAGAAGCAAATGCTGAATTAGCCCTCTTCTCCCCGAACTCTTACATGAGTTTCAGCCATGAGTTTCAGCACTGATTTTGAACTACTGCTGCGCGCCCGCTATCCGCTGATCTACATTCCCACGCGGGAAGAGGAGCGGGTAGAAGGGGC
>JAYUYI010000014.1:0-2261 GCA_043752545.1 Thermoleptolyngbya sp. | reverse complement strand
TTCGAATTGACGAATTAGCCAAACACAGTACGTTTTTAGAAACGTCTTACTTGCTAATTTGGGGTCAACTGCCGACTCAAGACGAGCTAGACGAGTTTGAGCATGAGATCCGCTATCATCGGCGGCTAAAATATCGGATCCGAGACATGATGAAGTGCTTCCCGGAAAGCGGCCACCCGATGGACGCCCTACAAGCTTGTGCAGCGGCATTGGGGCTATTCTACTCTCGTCGTGCCCTAGAAGATCCGGCCTATATTCGGGCAGCCGTGGTGCGGCTGCTGGCAAAAATTCCGACGATGGTAGCGGCTTTTCAGCTCATGCGGAAGGGCAATGACCCGGTACAACCTCGCGATGACTTGGATTATTCTGCCAATTTTCTATACATGCTCAACGAGCAGGAGCCTGATCCCCTAGCCGCGATGATCTTTGACGTATGCCTTAACCTGCACGCTGAGCACACAATCAATGCTTCGACGTTTTCGGCCATGGTCACCGCTTCTACGCTAACAGACCCTTATGCAGTCGTGGCCTCGGCGGTGGGTACGCTGGCAGGGCCGCTACATGGCGGTGCCAACGAGGAAGTGATTATGATGCTGGAGGAGATTGGTTCGGTTGAGAATGTCGAGCCATATCTAGACAAGTGCCTAGAGAAGAAGTCAAAAATTATGGGCTTTGGGCATCGGGTTTATAAAGTGAAAGATCCGCGTGCCACAATTTTGCAAGAGCTAGCAGAAAAGCTGTTTGAAAAGTTTGGCCGCGATCACTATTACGACGTTGCGGTTGAATTAGAACGGCTCGTAGAAGCAAAGTTGGGGCATAAAGGAATTTATCCCAATGTGGACTTCTATTCAGGTTTGGTTTACAGCAAGTTGGGGATTCCGACAGACCTGTTTACACCTGTGTTTGCGATCGCCCGTGTAGCAGGCTGGCTCGCCCATTGGAAAGAACAACTAGAAGCAAATCGCATCTTCCGACCGACCCAAATCTACACAGGCACCCACAATGCGCCCTATATTCCAATGACAGAACGGCAAACTGCTGAGAGCGAACCCGTCGGTGCCGAACTAGTAGCCATTAACCCTTAGCCGCTGAGAGTTCTAAAACTGAACAACTCCGCTAATTTGATGGGTCACGCCCCCCTTGTGGTTTCTACTAAGGGCTGCGAATATACTGTATAAGTGACGATTTTCAGGAACTCCAAACCCTTAGACATCTTGATGGCTAAGGGTTTTATTTTGTCTAAATTAAGGTTGCTCTGCCACATCTATCACTGGCTTAACTATCAATTACTGAGCCGCTTGAGAACCTGTAGCAGGCGGAGAGTTAGGGTCATACTTCCAGGTAACTACGACGGTAGAAATACCGCCTTTCCCAGGCACCACATTGACAAAATTAATCGTCTCTCCCTCAGCCGTCTTCAATTCATAAATCTTCCCTCCGCCATACTCTCCAATCCCATTGAAGGTAAACCCACGGGGCTGATAATTTTCCTGAAGTTTGACAAACACACTGTCAGCGTTCATGTTATTGAACCATTGCATACTGGTAATGCCCGGTAGTGTCTGGGCATCCGGTTCTTCTGATGCATAAAACTTGAGCGGCTGAACAAAGACATTTGGGAACGGAGCTAATCCAGTGTTTCCTTCTGTGCCCTGAAGACTGGCCTGGAGATCGGCTTGTAGCTCAGTCGGGTCAAAGGCGGGAGCAGGAGAGAGGGAAGCAGCAGGAGCAGTCGTCGCAGCAGTCGTCGCAGCAGTCGTCGCGGCAGGGGTCGCGGCAGGCGTTCGTGGCGCGACAGGATTGGGGATGGGGCGCGGGCGAGCAATGGGGACAGGCACCGTACTGGCAGCTTTAGTCAGGGGCTTGGGGGCTGCCTTTTTTGCCCCGGGAGAAGCCGCAGGTTTAGGGGTAGGTGATGCCACTAGGCTAGATAATTGGACGCTCTCTTCTGGTTTCGTTTCTGCTTCTGGCTTCGCTTCTGGGGTAGAGGGCAGAGGGATTGCCAGTATCAGCGCATGCAGCGCCACCGAAGTTAGCAGCATCGGGCGAAAGAGCGATCGCCACCAAGACGAAGATGAGTCGTGCGATCGGCTAGGGAAGCTTTCAAGATTAGACATAAGGAGTTAAAGAAGGGCGATCGCACAACAGCTTAAAGAACAAGTGCCCCAGAAAATACACTGTTTTCTGGGGCAGCACCCAGAAACTTAGATAAGAGCCAGCGGGAAGCACAAGGCTTGCCCCACTAGCTCTTAACCAAGTGA
>JAYUYI010000013.1:0-2265 GCA_043752545.1 Thermoleptolyngbya sp. | reverse complement strand
GCAGAGTTGTTCCGTCTCCTCCAGGCCAAAGGCATCCAGCCACACCTGGACAATCCAGTTGGGGTAGCTATATTGCACGCCCAGCCGCTCAACCGGGTCGTCGGGCAGCAGCAGCGGGTCAGCCGTTTCGCGCAGGCGCAGATATTGCCGCAGCAGCCCGTTGACAAAACCCGAGAGTCCGGCCAAGTTGTTGGACTTCGTTAGCTTCACCGTTGTATCGACCGCTGCCGAGGCGGGAATGTGGTCTAGGTAGCGAAGCTGGTAAAGCCCTAGGTGCAAAATCAGCCGCAGGTTGGGGGGCTGCTGCTGCGCTTTTTTGGTGGCCAGTTGGTCAACTAAGGCATCCAGGGTGCGCGATCGCCGCATACAGCCATACACCAGTTCTGTCACCAGACGGCGATCGGGTTCGCTCAGCGAGGCTTGGCGCAGAGCCTGATCGAGGGCAGCGTCGGCAAAGGCAGACTGATGCGCCAACCGCAGGGCAATCAGCGCGACATGACGAGCAGGGTGGGTCACAAGTTACGGGTCATACGTTACGGGTCACAGTTTCTTTCTCCGCTTTTGAGCCTGCCCCTTGATCGATAGAGGCAGTGAGTAGGCGGGGCTGTCGATAAAGCTGCCCACACCAGCCACAGTCAGTTCAAATTGCATGGTGTAGTCACCGCGCTGTTTGGGAAACGCGATCGCCCCAATTGCCATTGCCGTTTCGCCCGGTTTTGGCATTCCCGATAGGTAAAGGCGATTGCGGGTGCTCGGTTTTACTTCTTGATTGGCCGCATTGAAAAACCGCACCAACACTCGCGTCTCCCCTCGCACCATCCCGGTTTCATACCCATACCAGCGGGTCTTGCCCGTGTTCTTCAGCTGGGCTTGCAGCACCAGCTGCCGCCCCGGGTTCACCGCCAGCGTTGTGAGGGGGCGTTCGCCTCGATCCAAAATTTGCTCAATTTCACCGCTCGTGGTTTGCAAATAGGCGTTGCCATTACCCACGGGGTTGAAAACATCGAACCAAATACTATTCACATGGCGCTGAATTTGGGTATCGTGCCAGCTCCAGATCCGCGTTTTGCCATCGACGGCAAGCGGCAGAGGCACAGTTCCCCAGGTCGTGCGACTAAACGCGCCAACGGCTTGCACCCCGGTTGAGAACACCAGCGCCACAGCAAATACAATTGCGGCTCCCTTCAATCCAAACCGGTGCAGATGACGCCGACGCGTGCCCGCCATACCAGAACTGCCAACAGCACTGAGATCGGACTGTCGAACGATCCGCTCTAAAAAATAGCCAATCGGGAAACACAAAATCGGCAATAGATCGGTCATGTACCGCGACCCATAGGAGCCATTGCCTCCATTCCAAGGACCAAAGAAGCAATAGCTGATAAAGAGAATAACCGACGCCCCAATAAAACACGCTAATAGCTGTTCATCTTTACCGGCGCGCAGCCGCCAGATTTGGTATGTGCCAAATAAGGTAAACACCAAAACGGGTGAAAAAATGAACACGCCATCACTGGGGCTAACCAATAATCCCCAGAACGCGTCTGTAAAGTGGTCAAGGGTAAAAATATACGATCCAGAGCCGCCGTCTAGCAAGCGAGAATAGCCGCCGCGCACCAGGTTTTCAAGCCCAAAAAAATGATAATTCCAAACGGTATTAATCAGGGCAGTGGGTAACCCGAGCAGCAAAAACAGCGCCTCTTTGCGGAAGGCAAACAGCGAATAGGCGATCGCCGCCAGTGAGAAAACGGTGCAGGGCAGTCGCACACTAGGAATTAGCCCACAGCAAATCCCGGCGATGAACAACAGCCGCTGCCGAGGTTTACCCTCAACCCGATTGGCCTTGAGCAAGCAATAGATAATCGTAATCAGCAATAAGTTTGAGATCGTGTGCTGCTTCAACCCTTGCGAACTAATCACCCACGTTGAGGTGGCAAAGGCAAACACAAAGGTCGAAACAGCCGTTGCCTTAGGGCTGAATTTTAAGCGGCTAGCAAAATAGAAAATAACTACAGAAAGCGCTGTACAAATAGCGCCCGCTAGCTTTTCAAAACTCCTGCGGTAAGACTCAAATGCAATGCTTGTGATGTCAGGGAAGCTAACTGCTGCACCGGAGAACAAACCCTGAAACCACAGCTGAATTTTTAGATAGATAAAAAAGGCCAAATAGAGCGGAAACGTCACAACCGCCGTGCCAATCGGATAACTCGACGTCAAATGCCCATTGGGTGCTTCCGAAAAGTAGTACGGCACCCCGCCCGGACA
>JAYUYI010000012.1:0-5833 GCA_043752545.1 Thermoleptolyngbya sp. | reverse complement strand
GGGGGCATTACTCCCAGCCCACACCCCATTCATCCCTCATCCTTTATTTCTGGCTTTATTTCTGGTCTTCGGGGACGATGCGTGAGGCGAGGTAGCCGATCATGGCGTTGAGCAAAAGACCAACCAGACCCACGTAAATAATGGCTAGAATTACTTCGCTGTTGCTGCCGCTGTTGTAGGCATCCCAAATAAAGAACCCGATACCCACGCCGCCTGTCAGCATTTCGGCAGCGACGATCGCCAGCCACGATAGCCCGATCGCAATTTTTAGCCCGGTGAAGATGTAGGGCACAGTGGCGGGCAGCAGCACTTTAAAGAAGTAGTCTAGCCGCGACAATTGCAGGACTTTGGCGACGTTGTTGTAGTCTTGCGGAATATTTTGCACCCCTACGGCGGTGTTGATCACAATCGGCCAGACGGCGGTGATAAAGATAACGAAAATGGCGGCGGGCTGGGAGTCTTTGAAAGCGGCGAGGGCGATCGGCAACCAGGCCAATGGCGGCACGGTGCGCAAGACCTGGAAGATGGGGTCGAGGGCTTGGAACATCAGCAGGCTGACGCCGATCAAGATGCCTAGGGCAATGCCAATAACTGCTGCTAGAGTGTAGCCAACGGCTACGCGCTTCAGGCTGGCAATCAGTTGCCAAAACAAGCCCTGGTCGGTGCCGTCACCTTGATAAAATGGGTCAACAATTAAGTCCCAGGTATCTTGAACGACTTGAACCGGACCCGGCAGCGACGCATCGGGGGCGGAACACAGCCCTTGCCAAATGGCCAGGAGCAGGAAGAGGGCGATCGCCGTGGGCACAAGCCGTTTAACGCTGCTGCCCAAGAATGTAGAAAGCTTTGTGGCCAACGAATTATTGGAGCGCCTACTGAGTTCTGCGGTCATAGTTTGGGTGCCTTCAGTCGTGGTCAGGGTGGGTAAGGAGATAGGGGTTTGGCATGCCAAACCCCTTTGAAAACTAACCGTTAGATTTTCTTGATCGCGAGGCTCTTCAGATATGCATCGGGATCAGCCGGGTCAAACTTGACACCGTCAAAGAAGGTTTCGACGCCGCGCGAGGTGTCTTTAGGAATGGCAGCTTCCTGGCCAATGGCCTTAGCCGCTTCGCGCCAAATGTCTTCCCGGTTGACGGTATCTACTAGCGCCTTTTTGTCGAGGTCAGCTGGCAGGTAACCCCAGCGCGTATCTTCCGTGAGGAACCACAAGTCATGGCTCTTAAATGGATACGATGCCGCGTCGTTCCAGAACTTCATCAGCAGCGGGCTGTTTTCTAGCTTGCGCACGCCCAAATCAAAGTTGCCCTGTGCTCGTGCCAAAATGTCTGCTTCTGGCACCTTAAACCACTGCCGCGCCGAGACAATTTTGCACATTTCGGCTTTGTTGGCCGGGTCGTCGCACCAAATTTGGGCTTCTTGCACGGCCATGACGATCGCCTTCGTGGCCTTGGGATACTGATCGACCCATTCTGCCCGCATCGACAGCGCCTTTTCAGGGTGGTCTTTCCACAGCTCGCCCGTGGTGATAGCGGTGTAGCCAACGTCTTGGTTAACGGTCTGAGCGTTCCACGGTTCGCCTACACAGAAGGCTTCCATGTTGTTGACCTTAATGTTGGCCACCATCTGGGGTGGCGGCACCACAATGGTGGAAACATCTTTGTTGGGATCAATCCCACCCGCCGCTAGCCAGTAGCGCATCCACAGGTCGTGGGTACCGCCGGGGAAGGTGACGGCGCATTTGATTTCGCCTTTGGCTGCTTTGGCTTTGGCAAATGCTTCTTTGAGGGGAGCACTATCAGCACCGATTTTGAGATCCTTGTAGCTGTTGGCCAGCGTAATGCCCTGGCCGTTCACGTTGAGGCGAGACAAAATGTACATCGGGATTTTTTGATTGCCCTTGGTAATTTTGCCGGTTGCCATTAAATACGGCATGGGGCTAAGGATGTGTGCCCCGTCAATGCCACCGCCCGCAGAACCCAGCTCCAGGTTGTCGCGGGTCACCGCCCAGGAGGCTTGCTTGGCCACCTCTACGTCGGGCATGCCGTACTTGGCAAATAAGCCTTTCTCTTTGGCAATGATCAGCGGAGCCGAATCGGTCAGGGCGATAAAGCCGAGCTTGGCCGTTGTGACTTCGGGAGCATCGGCAGCGCCGACGGGCGATGGAGCCGCTGGAGATGCCGCCGTGCTGCTGGCGGGGCTGCTGGTGGAGGTGCTAGAACCGCTGCTGCATCCATTGACCAGCAAAGTGGCAGCAGTAGCCGCCCCAGCGGTGAAGATGAATTGGCGGCGTGACAGATTCGACATGGTTGTGTGCTCCAATGATGTGAGTGTGTCTGAGGAAACGTGTGAAAACTGTTCAGTGTGGGCTAAATCTCAGTCCGGCTAGCGGTCAAAACAGGCTACAAAACGCAAATTTAGCCGCAAATTTAGTCAAATAACTCTCCTGTGCTGTGGGCGATCGCCCACAGCACCAGCCAAATTACCGGCATCAATGGTTGAGAATGCTGAGTAATGTGATTACGGCAGCACCGCCACCTGCTTGGGCAATGCCCCAAACTGTTCAATTAGCAGGTCGCGCAGCACGGGTTTGAGGTCGTCGCAGGCGATGCCTTTGCGGACACAGATACCGAGTTTGGCATGTTTGCCAACCTTGCCACCCATATACAGATCAACGCCTTCAGCCGCTTTGCCGTCTTTGCGAACTTTGGTGCCCATCAGGCCAATGTCGGCCACTTGAGGCTGGCCGCACGAGTTAGGGCAACCAGTCCAGTGAATTCGCACAGCGCGGGTAAAAGTCAGCTCTGCCTCTAGCTCTCCTACCAAAGCCACCGCGCGGTTTTTGGTTTCGATCAAGGCGAAGTTGCAGAACTGTGCGCCAGTGCACGATACAAGCGATCGCATCAACACCGACGGATTCACCGAAAACTTTTTCAACAGCGGTTCCTTCAACAGCGGTGCCACGCGCGAGTCGGGCACGTCTGGAATAATCACGTTTTGCTCGACCGTCAGGCGAATTTCGCCACTGCCGTAGACGTCAGCAATTCTGGCTAGGTCAAACATGTCGCAGGCATAGAGCCGCCCCACCGGAACGTGTAAGCCCACATAGTTGAGTGCGGGCTGTTTCTGGGCGTGAATGCCGATGTGATCGCGTTTGTCCCAGAGGATTTCGTCTTTTAAGGCCGCCGCTGTTAGAGGATGGCCCATCTGTTGCTCCACGGCAGCGCGGAACTTGTCCATCCCCCATTCATCAATCAGCCACATCAGCCGCGATTTTTGGCGATTTGACCGCAGTCCATGGTTGCGGTAGACCAGCAAAATTGCTTCGCATAACGTCACCACGTCACGCGGATCGACCCAGGCATTCAGCGGCACTGCAGCTTCACAGCGCTTGGCTGAAAAGAATCCGCCCACCAAGATGTTGAACCCTAACCGCCCATCCTTAAACGCCGGAACAAAGGCAATGTCATTGATTTCGGCGTGGATAGAATTGTCTCGACACCCGGCGATCGCAATATTGAACTTGCGCGGTAGGTTACTAAACGACGGGTTGCCCTCGCCGTTATTGGTAATCATGTCTTGCACTTTACGCACCAGACCCCGCGTGTCGATCAACTCATCGGCGTCAATGCCCGCCACTGGAGAACCCGTGATATTGCGCACATTGTCCATTCCCGACTGAATGCTGCTCAGTCCCGCTTGCTCAAACTGCTGAAAGATATCGGGAATATCTTCTAGGCGAATGCCCCGGAGCTGAATGTTTTGCCGGGTGGTAATGTCGGCACTGCCGTCCTCGCCATAGCGCTGGACGACTTCCGCCAGCACTCGCATTTGGCCGCTGGTGAGAATGCCGTTGGGCATCCGCAGCCGCACCATAAACTGCCCCGGCGTCACGGGACGAAAAAACACCCCCATCCACTTCAGTCGATGATCTCGATCGGTCGCGTCCATTGCCTCCCAGCCAACCCGGGCAAAGGCTGCTAGCTCTGCCTTAACTGCCAGACCATCTTTTTCAGATTTAAGTTTTTCAAATTTGTTGAGACTCGTCTCTACTGGGATCGTACTGGTCATAAACGCGTGACCTTTAGTCGCTAGCTGAACTGAATGTGAGAAGGGCTAGGGCACCCAGATGGAACCGATCCTGTCTGTGGCAACGGCTACTCCTATCGGCGTTCCGTCATGAAAGCAACGTTAGGGCGATTACCTAGCGTAATTCGTATCGTTAATTACAAAATGTTGCATTTCATGGACAAATTGCATTAGAGTCATGCGAATTGCGCATGATGCGGCTCACTGAAACCGAGTCCTTCTGACTACAATCCGAGTGCAGCCGTTGAATCGTGTTGGTTTTCTAGTGTTCAGCGCGACCTATCGACTCTATTCGCCCAGATAAACTGGCTAGATTCTTTTGAACAGCACTCCACCTTCAAGCCGCATTCCTACTCACCCGCCTGAGCCAGGTTGGGATCACGATGACCTGTTGTCCCAGGCTCAAGCGGCGGTGCAGCAGGGCGATTGGCCATTGGCGACTCAATGTGTCTATCAAAGCGTCTTGCAACTAGACGCCGTACTCCGAGCCACTGCCATGCTGGATTCAACGCTTCCCACTGTTCTAGAGCATGACCTCACCACCCTCCAAACGCTGGCTTTTCAGGTCTTAGAGCATGGTGACTTTCAAGACCGCTGGGATGTGGCCAAAGTATTTTCAGCGCTGGGGGGCATGCTGACGCACGCTGACGCGATCGCCCCCGTAACTGGCACTGGATCTGGCACCGTAACTGGCACCGTAACTAGCACCGGATCTGGCGGCAGTGTCCCAAAGCGGCTGGAGTCGTTGATTTCACCACTAATCGACTGCTTGCAAGATGACGCTCACGATCTAGAACTGCATTGGTTTGTCACCCGGATCTTGAGCGAATTTCGGCAGGCCGACGTGCTGGCCGCACTGATTGACCTGCTGCACCGATTTGATACCGAAGACCTTCAAGACATGGCCGCCGCCGCTCTGGCTGGGTTTGGAGCCACTGCTGTCCCCGCGTTGACCCCCCTGCTAGCCGCCGAGCGGACACGCCTGCTGGCCGTGCAAACCCTCGCCCGCATCCGCCAGCCCGCCTGCGTTGAGCCACTCATGCAGGTGCTGCATGACGCCGATCCTGCGATTCGAGCCGCCGCGATCGCCGCTTTGGGCAGCACCCGCGATCGCCGCATTCCCCATCGGTTGATCGAGGCGCTGCAAGACTCCGCCGCCGCCGTCCGGCAAGCTGCTGTCACCAATCTGGGCTTTCGAGCCGACCTGCTGCCCCAGGTAGATTTAGTCATTCTGATCCAGTCGCTGCTGACGGATATAGATCCCACCGTTTGCCAACAGAGCGCGATCGCCCTGAGCCGACTGGCTACTCCAACAGCCACCGTTGCCCTAGCCGATGCTGCCCAATCGCCCCAAACGCCGCTGACCCTCCAAATAGACTGCGTTCGTGCCCTGGGCTGGATGAATACACCGTCTGCCATGACGGCGCTCCATAGCGTTCTCCACCACCTACTAGCCAACTGGACAACTTATTCCGCACCCGCAGACGTCGTTCTAGAATTAATCAAAGCCTTAGGCCGTGCCAAGTCTGCCGAATTGCAGCATCAAGCCACAACCCATTTGATCGCCTACTTGCAATCTTGCCCGCCCCCACTACAAACTCCGGCCATCAAACAGGCGATCGCCCTCGAACTATCCACCCTCGGTGATCCCAGCGCCCTTGATCCCCTACTACACCTAGCCACCGACTCGGAACTCAGCGTTAAACTACACGCGATCGCTGCCCTCAAACACCTCAACCCTACC
>JAYUYI010000011.1:0-2269 GCA_043752545.1 Thermoleptolyngbya sp. | reverse complement strand
TGCCTTGGAGCAATCTCGCAATGTTCCAGCGGTCAAATTGGGACAAGACGTTGGAATTAACCGCGTGATCGAGGTTTGCCGCACCTTGGGCATCAAGAGTCCGATTGAACCCGTTGTGTCGCTGCCTCTAGGGTCTGTAGACCTAACACCGCTAGAAATGGCAAGCGCTTACGCTACGTTTGCCAGCGGCGGTTGGCAATCTGATACAACGTTTATTGTCCGGGTGACCAACAGCTCAGGGCAAGTATTGCTCGATAACACGCCGTCTCCCCAGATGGTGCTAGATCCCTGGGCAGTAGCCGCGCTGAACGACGTATTGCAAGGGGTGATTACGAACGGTACCGCTAAAGGGGCAAACATTGGTCGTCCGGCTGCGGGAAAAACGGGGACAACGTCGTCTGAGCGAGATATTTGGTTTGCGGGATATGTGCCTCAGCTATCGGTTGCTGTGTGGGTTGGCAATGACGACTATTCTCCTGTGGGCCAGGGGGTCACAGGGGGTAAGTTTGTTGCGCCGATCTGGCGCAACTTTATGCTGCAAGCTTTAAATGGAGTTCCGGTAGAGTCATTTGCTCCCCCATCGGCGTTTGTCCGTCCCTAAAAGCTTGTTTAATGCCGATCCCTAGGCTTGTTGTTCTAACTCAGCCTTCATCCGCTCCAATGTATAGTTCATTTGCTCAAACATTTGCTGAGGGGTCACGCCAAATTGCCCTAGCTGGGTTTTGAGTTGTTCCATTGTCATTTGAGCCATAAAATCTTCCGATAGCTCAAACCGCTTCATGAAGATGCGATAACGCGCCATCATTTCTTCCATCTGCGCAATGAACAGCTTTTTGCCTTCCCGGTCAAACTTGCCGTAGCTAGAACCTAGCTGGGTCAGCGATTGGTAGTCTTCAAAGAGCTGTTTGGCTTCGTGTTGGACAATTTCAGAATCGAAAAATCCCATGGTGTAACCCTACTGCCGCGATCGCCTGAAGTGTAATAATGCCTATTTTAGGGCAGGTGAAAGGGTGACCAAAGTGCGGAAATTGCTACCTGTTATCCAGAAGGCTAGACTAGAACACAGATATTCACCTCAGCTACACTCATCTCAACTGCGCTTGGGAACGAGTGAGTTTTAAGTTCCCAGGGTTCCGGTTCTGAGCTGACCACCTAACTCAAAATTCAAAATTTATTTAATTCTGCCTCCTTAACTATGCTCAACTTCTTCAATTCTTTGCTTGGCCGCCGTCCTCAGCTCGTCAATGCTCAAGTTGAAATTTATTCTTGGCAAACTTGCCCCTATTGCATCCGCGCCAAGCTGTTGCTGTGGTGGAAAGGGGTATCGTTTAAGGACTATAAGATCGACGGTAACGGAGCCGCCCGAGCTCAGATGGCAGAGCGTGCCAATGGTAGGCGATCGGTTCCCCAAATTTTCATTAATGACCAGCACATTGGCGGCTGTGATGATCTCTACGCACTCGACCGCGACGGTCGGCTTGATCCGTTATTGGGTCAAAGTGCGCTCTAACTATTAGTCTTTTTCATCGGTGCTTTTGTATCAAACCATCCTGCTTGGATACAACTTGATAAAGGGCCGTACCAATTTGATTTCTGGTTGTAACCAATCCTTTGGTCAGGGCATGGCACTGCCATGCCCTGACAGATGTGAACGCTATTCTGGGCGCTGGAGAGCGTTGCTGTTTTCAACCCCAAAGCCATCGGCTGAGGCGGCTGGATCTGAGTCGTCTGCTAAATCTTCGTCTTCTAGCTCGTCCGGTTCTAGATCATCCGCTGCTGAATCATCCGCTGCGGCGACGACGGGGGTTGCTTCCTCCTCCTCGTCATATTCATCATCGTCATACTCATCATCGTCATACTCTTCCTCTTCCGCTGTCGCTGCTGCCTGAGCCAACCGCCGTTCTTCGGCTAGTTCGGCAATTTTGCGGTTTTCGGATTCGTAGTCGTACTTGGCAGAGTCTTTGATGTCAATTTTCCAACCCGTCAGCCGAGCTGCCAGTCGCACATTTTGCCCTTCTTTGCCGATCGCCAAACTCAGTTGGTCATCGGGCACCAGCACATGCGCCTGACGTTCATCGGGGTTGACGAGCCGGACTTCATCGACTTTGGCAGGGCTAAGGGCGTTGGCGACATAGGCGGCTGGGTCAGGTGACCAGCGGATCACGTCGATTTTCTCGCCGCGCAGTTCGTTGACGACAGCCTGAATTCGCGAGCCGCGAGCCCCAATGCAGGCTCCAACTGGGTCAACATCTCGCTCTTGGGTATCGAC
>JAYUYI010000010.1:0-5844 GCA_043752545.1 Thermoleptolyngbya sp. | reverse complement strand
GTACCGATTGCCAGTTTCATTATCACGTTGCCATGTCTCAACCGCAGACACACCTGTTTGAGGTGACGCTTCAGGTGAGCGGGTGGCAGGCAGAGGTGCTCGACCTCAAGATGCCGGTGTGGACGCCAGGATCTTATCTAGTGCGGGAATATTCTCGGCTGTTGCAAGACTTTGGGGTAGAAGATGACCTGGTGTGGCAAAAGTTAGGTAAAAATCATTGGCAAATTCAAACGGCAGGGGTGTCACAGATCACGGTGCACTACCGCATGTATGCCAATGAACTCACCGTGCGGACGAACCATTTAGACGCGACGCATGGCTATTTTAATGGCGCAGCGCAGTTCTTTTTTGTGCCCGGTTTTGAGCAGCGCCCCATTCGGCTAACGGTGGTGCCGCCCCAGCCAGAGTGGCAGATTGCCACAATGCTGCCTCCGGTTGCAGGTCAGCCCAATACGTTTGAAGCCACCGATTTTGACATGCTGGTGGACTGCCCGGTAGAGGTCGGCATCCATGAACGGCTGGAGTTTGAGGTGTTGGGCAAGCCGCACCAGTATGTGATTTGGGGTGCGGGTAACTACGAGACAACCCGGCTGTTAGACGATACGCGCCGGATTATTGAAGTGGAAGCGGCGCTGTTTGGCGGGTTGCCCTACGATCGCTACCTGTTTTTGCTGCATCTGTCCACCCAAGGGTTTGGCGGATTGGAGCACAAGGATTGCTGCACGCTCAACTATTCGCGCTTTAGCTTTCGCGCCACCGAAAAATACTATCGTTTCATGCAGCTCGTGGCACATGAGTTCTTTCACCTGTGGAATGTGAAGCGGATTCGACCGCAGGCGCTGGAAGTGTTTGACTACGAGGCCGAGAACTATACGCCGTCGCTGTGGTTTAGTGAGGGCAGCACTAGTTTTTATGATCTGGCGATTCCGTTTCGGGCAGGGTTATATGATGCTCATGCCTATTTGCGCGGGTTAAACAAGGAAATTTCGCAGTTTCTAGCGACTCCGGGGCGGCGGGTGCAGCCGTTGAGCGAGTCGAGTTTTGATGCCTGGATTAAGCTCTATCGCCGCGATGCCAACAGCAACAATAATCAGATTTCGTATTATCTGAAGGGCGAAATGGTGTCGCTGCTGCTAGATTTGCTGATTCGGGCGCGGCATGACAATGCGCGATCGCTAGATGATGTGATGCGGCAAATGTGGCAGCAGTTTGGCCGCGATGAAATTGGCTTTACGCCAGACCAGCTAGAGCAGGTGATTATGGCGGTGGCCGATACCGATTTGAGTGACTTTTTCCACCTCTGTTTACACACTACCGATGAGCTGCCGTTTGACCAATACCTGGCTCCCTTTGGGCTACAGATACAGCCAGAAGAGGTGAAGGATGCGCCGCCAATTTTGGGGATGACGGTGAAAACCGAGCACGGCAAGGATGTGATTAAGTATGTCGAAGCTGGCTCTCCGGCGCAGCAAGTGGGGATTGATGCCGGAGATGAGCTGCTGGCGATCGCCCACTTGCGGGTCACGGCTGACCAGCTCCCCGAACGCTTGAAAGATTACCGACCGGGCGATCCGATTCCGCTTACTTTCTTCCATCAAGACCAGCTGCGCACCGTCTCGGTGACGCTGGCGGCGGCTCGCCCGCAGGTGCACCAAATTGGGGCGATCGCCCAACCCACCGCCCAACAGCAGCGACTATTTCAGGGCTGGCTCAAGATTCCCCTATCAGAACTGGCGAATTAAGCAGCGTTTTGCCCTTACCACGGTCTAATGTTGCAAATTGTTCTGCTGGGTAACGGGTTGTAACTCAGGATGGACAAGAAGCTTAAGCTGTAGCGGTGGGTAATTTTTCTCATGCTACTTTAAGTAAAAAATCAATCAAAAATTGACCGTTCACCTTCGACTACCCAGGAGATGCTTATGCCACTACAGCCCCCGCCCCCGCCTTCCATTAGCCCTAGCCAAATGAACGTGCTCCGCATTGTTGCCTCCATGGCCTGGGCAGATGGCAGCCTAGAAGAAGAAGAAGTAGACGTGATGCTCGATAGCTTCAGTGGACTGTTTGCGGCTGATGCTCCCCAGCAGCAGGTTCTACGCACCGAACTGCGTGACTATGTGATGCAGAATTTGCCCTTAAAGGAATTGATTCCTCGCTTGCAAACACCCACAGAGCGCGAACTGGTGCTGCGCCTTGGCTATGAGGTAATCAAAGCCAGCGCCCGGACTCCCGATGAAGCGCTGATCAACGATGATGAGGCGATCGCCTACAAAAAGCTGATCGATTTACTAGGGTTTGCGCCCGAAACCGTAGCGCGGATTGAGGCTGAGGCGATCGCCGAACTGGATGGGGATGAGGGGATGATCGATCGCCTGACGCGGCATTTGGGCAATTTCATGAAGGGTTGATCGCTAGCTGCAACGGGGGTTAGATCGGGGCGAACGGCCGTTCGCCCCTACATTTATGTTGGCTTAGCTCATGGCCAACATGCGCTGAATCGGTTTGAGGGCAGCCGCCTGAATCGCCTCGGGGAGAGTAATTTCAGGCTGACGGGTTTTCATGCAGAGATACAGCTTTTCTAGAGTATTGAGCCGCATGTGGGGGCATTCGTTGCAGGCGCACTGGTTGATTGGTGGAGCCGGGATGAAACGCTTGCTGGGTGAGGCTTGCTGCATCTGGTGGATAATGCCGGGTTCTGTCGCCACAATAAACGCGTCACTGGCACTGCGCTGGCTGTAGTGGAGCAACGCAGTCGTCGAGCCAATGTAGTGGGCATGGCGCAGCACCGCCGCTTCGCATTCAGGATGGGCAATTACTTCAGCCGTCGGATGTGCAATTTGCAATTGCACCAATTTGCGTTCCGAAAACGTTTCGTGCACCATGCAACTGCCCTGCCACAGGACTAAATCGCGCCCGGTTTGCTCCATCACATAGCGTCCGAGGTTGCGATCGGGGGCAAAAATAATTGGCTGCTCGGCGGGGATTTGCTGGATGATTTTAACGGCATTGGAGCTGGTGCAAATAATGTCGCTCATGGCCTTAATGTCGGCGGTGCAGTTGATGTAGGACACCACCAAATGCCCCGGATGAGCCGCCTTAAACTCAGCAAATGCCTCGGGCGGGCAGCTATCGGCTAGCGAGCACCCGGCCTCCAGATCGGGCAGCAGCACCAATTTTTGGGGATTGAGGATTTTGGCGGTTTCGGCCATGAAGTGCACGCCTGCAAACACGATCACGTCAGCATCGGTACTAGCCGCCTGCTGAGATAGCCCTAACGAATCGCCAATGTAATCGGCAATATCTTGAATGTCGGGGTCTTGGTAGTAGTGCGCCAACACGACAGCATTGAGGTCGCGCTTGAGGTGGGCGATCGCCTCAAATAGGTCGGTCGGTAGCGCATTTGCTGAGGAATTTTGGTAAGGAAGTGCAGTTTTCAACACGTCTTTATAGGTTCTAGGAGAGATAAACGAAGGATCTTATCCATAATTATAGTTTTTTTTACCAAAACCAGGGTAGCTCCTCTGAGTCTACTGCAAGCTCCTCTGCTGGTTCTATACTGCTGGCTCTGTAATTGATGCTATTGACTGATCCCGTAACATATTGACTCTGTAAAACACTGTGCAAAGGTTCAGTATTTTTTAGGCTGATCAACGGTTTAGAGCTACAACTAGAAGAATAATGATGAAAGGTAGTATTACCAAAGTGCCTAGCCAAAACAGCTAAGCCTGATTCCCCTCAGGATTGCGAATTTACCGGATGAATTCACTGGATGAATTCGTCGATGCTGCTTTGTAAAGTATCTGTAAAATTACCGCCATTCATCGACTAGCGGAGAGGAAAAGTATGGCACCGGGGCAGTCAAATTCAGCTGAGGGTGGGGCAGAGCGACTGAATTTTGCTCTAGGTGGGGCAGACTTGCCAGCTAGTCCGGCTTCAGCCCTGGTGATGGGTGGCGGCGCTCCAGGTGGAGTTTCAGGCGCAGCGCGATCGCCTCAGCCGCGCTCTTGGCGGTGGCTGTTGATGGGCTTAAGTACCTGTTGTGCCTTAGGCAGCGTGGCAGCGGCAGCGCTGCTGTGGATGTTTATCCTGCCCCCTGCTCCCAACTGCCAGAGCATTTCTCGGCTGGCAACGGATATGGGGCGCTTATACTGCGCACAAGAAGCAGCTCGCTCAGGTGATTTACCAGAGCTGCTGGCCGGTTTAGAGATGGTAGAAACCTGGCCGTCTGATCACCCGCTCTATCATGAAGCCAAACGCTGGATGGAGGATTGGTCGGAGTCAGTTTTGGCGATCGCTCATCAAAAAATTGCCGCCAGCGATTTGCAAGGAGCATTAGCAACCGCTCGCCAAATTCCCCGCACCAGCCCCGTGTTTGCCGATGCCCAGACGGCGATCGCCCAATGGCAAGCGTGGTGGAAAGCGGGTGAGGCTGTCTCGGCTGAGGTGCAAGCGGCGCTGAAGGCACAAAACTGGGACTTAGCCTCGGCAAAAATTCAGTCGATGAGCGATATGGCAGATCGCCACTGGAATACCGAACAGCCCAGTAACCTGACTCAGCAATTAGTCATCGAACGGCGCGCCCGCCAAACCTTGAATCGGGCGATCACCACCGCTCAACCCGGAAAGCTGAGGAATTTAAGTGCAGCGATCGCCGCTGTTGGCCAAATTGACCGCCAAACCTATGCCTGGACGGATGCCCAAACCGCTCTCAATCGCTGGAGCGACACCCTATTAACGGTAGGCTTGACTCAATGGAAAGCCCAAAACCTGGATCACGCGATCGCCCTAGCTCGACAGGTGCTCGTCAACCCGAGCCGAGAAGCGGAGGCTCTCAACCTGATTCGCCTGAGCGCAGCCCGCAAGCTGGCCATCTCTACCGTGACGAACTGGCAACCCTCCCCTCAGCATGGCGTCAACTTGATGGAAGCGGTGGCCGCTGCGCGTCAAATTCCGCCCGGCAGCCGTTTCTATGCCCAAGCGCAGGACAGCCTAGCCAGTTGGCAGGCGCAGCTAGAGGGCGTGAGAACCCTACAAATGGCGCAGGTAACGGCTAACTTGGGACAGTCCGATGCCCTGGAATTGGCGATCGCCCAAGCCCAAACCATTGCCCCTAGCCATCCGCGTCGAGTCCAGGCGCAGACCCTAATTGCCCATTGGCACCGTGAACAAGATCGCCTTGCAGACAGTCCTATGCTGGTTCGCGCTCGCCAGCTAGCCGCACCCGGAACCGTCGCAGCCATGCGGTTGGCGATCGCCCAAGCCAACCGCGTTCCAATGGGGCGGGCCCTACGCGGTGAAGCCCAAGGATTGATTTACAGCTGGACGCGCCAAATCGAAACAATCGAAGATCAACCCTATCTCAGCATGGCGCGAACCCTAGCCCGACGAGATCGGCTACCCGACGCCATTCGCTCAGCCGCACTAGTGCGGCCTGGTCGTGCCCTCTATACTCAAGCCCAGGCCGCAATTCGCAGCTGGCGGTCGGAGCTGCATCGCTCGGCTAGACGGGCGATCGCCCTTAGCACACCCCGGACGGCTACACCCGCCACCCGGCGCGCCGAACCGCCGCCGCCGCAAAACCCTACTAGTGCCTCACCCCAGCTCACCCGGTCGTCCACCCGTCCGGCTCCTGCCGCCCTCCGCCCTACCGCCAATTCGGCGAATTCTGCCGCACAGAGCCAGCCTGCTACTGGAGAGCAATCGCCCAGCCCCAGCGCACCGCACCCGCCAGAGACTCGCCCATCACGAGTCCCCTCATCTGCGGCGGAGCTGGGTTCCTCATTGCTGAGCACCCCAGCGCCTGCGGTTGAGCCACCTGCCGGACGGGTGCCGAGTGCCGCCAGTGAG
>JAYUYI010000009.1:0-2274 GCA_043752545.1 Thermoleptolyngbya sp. | reverse complement strand
TTAAAAACAGAGTTAGAAAAGATGCTTTTGGGTGAGTTGTATGACCCAACTGACCGTGATCTTGTGTTGGCAAGGCAACAGGCTAGAAATGCGATCGCCGCCTTCAACAATACCCGCGCTGAGGACACTGAAACTCGCCAGTTAATTCTGACTCAACTATTGGGAACCATGGGGACAAATGCGTACATTGAACCGCCTTTCTTCTGTGATTACGGCTCTAATATTAGGTTTGGAGATCACGTTTATCTCAACTTCAACTGCGTCATTTTAGATCCGGCGCGGGTCACCATTGGCGACAATGTCATGTTTGCTCCCAACGTGCAGCTTTACACCGCCACCCATCCCATTGACTACCGAGAACGCAACGCTGGGCTGGAGTTAGCCAAAGAAATTGAGGTGGGTTCCGATGTCTGGGTTGGCGGTGGCTCCATTCTTTGCCCAGGGGTTACCGTGGGGGCGAGAAGCGTCATTGGGGCAGGCAGCGTCGTCACCCGCGATATTCCAGCCGATGTGGTGGCGGTAGGCAATCCATGCCGAGTTCTACGCTCTATTGCTTAGCCCGATTGCTCAATCGCACGCGATCGCAGTTCCACCAGTCGCCGCAGTAATACTCTGCTTTATATCCCGGATTCTGGACGGGTCAGTAACGGTGCCACTAGCGGCTGTACCTGTTCAAGAGTCGTCGCAACACAGGCATTCCAGCCGTTAGGTTTGCCCGACTCAACGGCTCCTTTCACAAACAATGACAGCCCAAGATGGGCGATCGCCGCTGAATTTAGAAACATGCACAACTGCTCATTAGAATGCGGCGTTGAAAAAAATGCGGTGTTGAAATAATTTCAATACCGCATAGAGGTTGTAATCAGGGCATTAAAGGATTTTGTCTTCCTTCAATTTGCCAATCGTGTTTTCAGGCGCTTCGTCAGTTTTGCTCTAGTTAGGAAGTTAGGAGCCTACGAAGCCTACGCGTTAGGAACCTACGATGCCGCCGTCTTTCCGGGTAATGACAATGGTTACGTCACGGGGTATTTTGCCACTCCCTTGCGCCGCCGGGAAGTTGGTTACGGTTGGATTGCCATCACCGGGATGCTGGAGGTTGACAAACATGGTTCGGCGATCGGGTGTGACTGTAATGCCAGTGACTTCGCAGCCTGTTACTCCCGAAAAGATTCGACGAATTTCACCTGTGTTTGTATCAGCAACAAGCATCTGGTCGTTGAGCTGCACGCCATTTACAACAGGCTGAGTACCGTCGGTCTGAATAAATAGCCGACCGTCTGGATCAGCCCACAGCCCATCTGGACTGCCAAAGGCGCTCTTCCCGATTGCATGAGTATCTGTGGCAAGCACAAAGATGTCCCAGTTAAACGTGAGGCCAACGTGGTTGTTGCTGTCTCTCCACTTAATAATGTGACCAAACGGGTTGGGGCCTTGGGGGTTAGCAGGATTCGTCTGTGCTGCTGTGCGTCGGGTGTTGTTAGTGAGAGTGCAATAGATGTCGCCATTGGGAGCAGCAGAAATCCATTCTGGCCGATCCATGCGTGTGGCACCTAGAGCGTCGCCAGCGAGACGGGCATAGGTCAGCACTTCAGCTTGGCTTGCAAACTTAGCGCTAAGAACGGGGTTGTTGATCGTCAGCTCTAGCCAGTTGCCTGTGCCGTCATCATTAAACTTGGCAACGTAGAGCTTACCCTGGTTTAGAGGGCTGGTGCCCCGCGCCCGCATTGATCGCCAGTTGCCTTCTGAAACGAACTTATAGATATAGTCAAAGCGTTCGTCATCTCCCATGTAGACGACTGCACGACCGCCTTGCCCCACGACAAGTTCTGCGTTCTCATGCTTAAAACGTCCAAGTGCAGTGCGCTTAACGGGCGTTTGAGACGCGTCCATCGGATCAATCTCCACAACCCAGCCAAAGCGATTCTCTTCGTTGGTGTAGCTAGGGTTTGAGAGATCAAAGCGAGGGTCAAAATCCTCCCAACCATAGCCAAAGCCCCCGGCACTGAAACCGTAACGGGCTTGTTCTGGTGTTGTAGTCCACGCACCAGTAGCGCCAAAGTACCCGTTGAAGTTCTCCTCACAGGTCAAGTAGGTGCCCCAAGGAGTGTAGCCGTTGGCACAGTTATTCACCGTACCCAAGGGCGCATTCCCCGCAGGTGTGTTTAATAGAGCACTTCCGGCTGCTGGACCGCTGAAGGCTACGGGTGTGTTGACGTGGATGCGTCGAGCTTTATTGCTCCTCACTACCTGCCATTTACCCCTGTTCTTCTTAAT
>JAYUYI010000008.1:0-13277 GCA_043752545.1 Thermoleptolyngbya sp. | reverse complement strand
AAAACCCCTCGCGGCTCAAGTTGTGCTTTGCCGGAGGGGTCAACATCATAATAGTTGCTCACTATGATACACCAAAAAGCCTCAAAAAAGGCAAACGTTTTTGCTGCGTTTACGCCGCCTGACATGGCTCAGATTTTGACCATCAATGGACTTGGCTCAGCAGCCCGCAAACTCTATCTCTACGTTCACACGATCGCGCCATTTGGCAACTGGTACTGCTGGAACGATTCCGTGAATGAACGAACCGTTCGACAAGTGCTCCAAGTCAAAAGTGCGAACCCGAACAGTATCCGGCGAACCTATGAACGCGCCCGGAAAGAACTGGCTGAGAAAAAATTTGTCGCATTCAGCAGTCGCGGCTTCAGAATTCTGTGCCTGATGAATCGCCCCGTCCAGCCTCTGCCACTAGAGGAGGCTTTTTTCGACGGGCGATCGCGACAAAATGATCGCGATCGCCCGTCGAAACCCTTGCCAGCAGAGCGTTCTGGGGTTGGGAAAGATCAATCAAATTTAGATTTAAAAGAAACAAATACACAGCAGTCAAAAAAATCTGTTTGTTCTACTAATTCTTTTTCAAAGAAGAAGAGCGTACAGGACAAGAGTATTCCAAGGTCTTCCTTACCCCGACCTGTTTTAAAGCCAAAACTCAAAGAGCCAAAAGCGGCTAAACGGGAGAAAATTACCCGCGCCGCCGCTTTTACAAAACTTGACGAAAAATATTTAATTGAGTTGGACAAATTGGGGATTCCCAGAGGGCGAATTAACGGCAATCTGGTCAATGCGATTCATCAGCATTCTTGGCAGAACTTCAAAGACTCGGCTGATTATTTAAAGCGTCGAATTGAGCGCAAAGACCTGCCACCCATTCCAAACCCGGTTGGATATCTAATCGATGGCATGAGAAGTGGCTACAGGCTTGCCGACGTGTCTACGGCTGAGACTACAAAACCTGTCACTGAGGTGGCTCAGTGGCTAGATTTGGCGTACAACGCATTGCGATTGTGCAGCAGCTTTCGCGATCGTGATGGCGAGTTAATGATTGTCTTTCGCGATTGGAGTTATCCAATAACATTTGCAGAGGCGAAAGAACGATATCCGCTGGATACGTTACGAGGAATGATGGATGGGCAGCTTCCGGCAACGTTTGGCGGCATTGTTGTAGAGAGCCAGCCTGATCTGGATGATGGTGTGCCTGTGTTAATGACTGGTGCAGCGGAGCCGGAAGGGGGGCAGTCCGATCGGGTTGAGGATGCGCCCATGTTCGTCATGCCGCCGCTGAATTTCTTGAAAAGTCTTTAGGCTGATATCGCTGAAAGCTCTTCCTGGTGAAACTTCTAAGGTCGTAATACAACCCCTTGGCAGACCCAAGAATGGGATAATCCAAACCCGTCACAGGGCAAGGGTTTCAGGCTTGGCAGACCCAAGAATGGGATAATCCAAACCCGTCACAGGGCGTTGAGACCCATTTATGAAACAAGTTCAAAAGTTGCTTCAAAGATGTCAGCCTTGATTGGATAAAATTCGCCTTTTACTCCTTTGACAACCCAGTCGCCCAGATTCGCTGTCATCTCACCTTCAAGAGTTTCAATCCTCAAAGCTGGCGCTCCAGCTATAAAATCAGCGTAACAATTGCACCTTACAAAGCGAAAGACTCGGTTTTTTGACTTCTCCGTAAATTGCATTGCTTCAACTACGCCCGACTCGTTTCTGAACTGAGGCATAAACGTTCCCTGAATTCTGAACAGCCCTAAATTTAAGATAGACGATGCCCGATCGTTTAGCCTTGCATCAGTTGGGGTAGGTATCGACAAGGAAAAAACACATGGCAAATTTCGCTTCAATCGCGCTCTAGGGTTCGCTGCCTCTGCCCACTCCCGGCAGCTTAGAAATGGCGGCTTCCCTTATCAGATCGCCCGATAATACCTATGAGGATTCAAAATGACCCAACTGACGCGAAAAAAACATATTGATGAATCCAAGGTGAGAGCCTTGGAATACGTCGAACTGAACGACCTCATGAATGCAATCAATTCATTGAGTTCCGATCTTTTAAAACATCCAGAGACAAGGGAGCATGGAGCGATCGAGCTTTCAACAATGCTGATGATCCGTGGGCACCTCAGCACGCCAGAAGCTGTGCGAAAGTTCATTGATGATGTGGCTTAATCTGCTCTAAATCCGCTTCGAGAATTCCAAATTTACCCTTGCGACCAAATCCCTTCCTAAAGCGCTATATTCCTTGGTGTGTATAGGCTTGACCCTTGTAACCAACGCTGAATGAATCTTAATACCCATAATCGCTGAAACCCTTATCCAGTAAGGGTTTCAGCCTTGCCATTGGAAAATTGCAGTGTTATAATAGTATTAAAGGTACACACATACTAAGAGGCGATCTTTCCATGAGCTTATCCAAGCGCTGGTTCCAAATTTCTGTGGCGATTATGGCTCTGTCTACAGAGCCGATCGTCCATCAGGCGATCGATATGTTCGAGCTAATAGTTCGAGCCTGCCCCTTTGTTTAGATTTAATCTTTACCCCACTTGCAAAATAATTTTGCAAGTGGGGTTTTTTTTGGAAGCCTGACACAAGGTCAAACACCCTTGCAAGCAACACCGACAAAATTGATGTTGTTGTTAAAGGGTAGCCATTGTGAGATAATGGAGTATTAGCCCTGTACGCTTCAGAAAGCAGGGAACAACAAGCCTTTAACCACAATGAATAACACCCTCGTTAAGAGTAAGGACGCTGAAAAAAGCGTTCTTACTCGTTTGTACTTTGAATGCTTTATTTCAGATAGGCGCTTTCACACGATTGTTGAAGCGCGTGCAGCTTCAGGCTACAAAGTGCGCCCAGGAACCCCCTTGGCAAAGCTTGTAGATGAATCAATTGAGGCTGCAATTGTTCGATATGCTCGCCGAGTCGTTCGTCTAGGTTGGCATCGACCGACGATCGAGACCTATGAGAAGTTAGTAGAGTTCTATCAGTTGCAGCCACGCCTTGCTGTACGATCCTCGGATAGTATTCGCCTGCAACAATACTCAACTCCTGTCCCGATTGCTTACCTCGTAAGCCGATTGGCAGGCGTGACTGATTCCGATCTCGTTTATGAGCCGACGGCGGGCAATGGTTCACTGCTGATCGATAGCAACCCAGCCGCAGTCTACGCGAATGAAATTGATCCTGATCGTGCCAGTGAACTGAGAGATCAAGGCTATGTGCGAGTTTGCACAATGGATGCCGCTGCCGACAACTGCCGCCCGATCGAAGCGGTTGATGTAGTTTTGATCAATCCCCCATTCGGCAAAATGCTCAAAGACAGCAGTTATCAGATTGACAGCGAGGCCACCGGGAAATCAATTTTGACCAACCAGGCGGATCGAGCCATTGTTGCTAGTGCGCTCAAAGCCATGAAAGAGAAGGGCCGAGCCATCTTGATTATGGGAGGTGAGAAAGGTGACGAAGAGTCGCGATCTCGCAGCTACAATCACCTGCCTACTCGCCAATTCTGGCACTGGCTCTACGAGAACTTCAACGTTACTCAGCACTTTTGCATTGATGGCAAACTCTATCAGCGGCAAGGAGCCGCGTTTCCGATCGACGTTGTTCTGATTGAAGGACGCGGCAAAAGTCTACGACAACTGCCTGCTGCTGATGTGCCGAAAATGATCAAATCCTTTGAGGCGCTAGCAGACTACTTGCCCGACGCTCCGGCTCCTCCTGGCTTCACGTTCTGGTTTTCAGGGGTGGACAGCGAGGACGAGTTATTGATGCTGCGGGAAGCAGGTGTCCATCAGTTTTTAGTTGATCCCTTTCAGTTTTCTCGCCTGAAGTCAGAATTTTTGGAGACGGATGAACTCATTCTCGACTCTGGCGCTTACGCCCAGTTTAAAGATCCAAACCTCACGCTTGAGCTGGACGACTACATCGAAATCGCTGCATCGTGGAACTTCTCCTATGTTGTGGCTCCGGATGTTTTTGGGAATGCTGCCAGGACGTTAACCCGTTGGAATACCGTTAAAAATCTCTTCCTGCCGTGGATTCCAGTTTGGCAGTATCCGCAGACCGGAATTTGTACGCGATCGGATGTTAAACAACTGGAAGATTATTTAGAACAGAGTCCGATTGTGGGCATCGGTGGACTGGTTGAAGCGATGCGATCGCGCAATCAATTTGTTCTTGACGACGTGCTGCGACTTTGCGTTCGATTTCCCCGACGGCTCCACATCTTTGCGCTCTGCAATGCTCATGCAATAAATCGCTACAAAGACTACGCCCTCTCCGGCGATAGCTCAACCTGGCTCAGTGCCGCCCGTCGCGGGGAGGTCTTACACGTTGATGCCAACGGGCACTTAACGCGCTCACACGCTCGAAAAATAGGGGTCTCTGACGACAGACAAGTTCGCTGCGTCACGTCAGCAAGGAACCTATTAAACTTCTGCACAAAAACGGTTGATACGGTTGCGGAAGTGGTGCCAGCGCCGACCGCTGAAGAATTCTCAGATCCACTCCAAGAATTCAATCGATTAAGGTCTGAATTTGAGCGGGTTAAACGTCAACTCCAAACCAAGTTGGAATCACTCAGCACGAATTCAGAGTTTCTATCCTCTATCACATACGAGGATGCTCAATTTTACTCAACACTATTATCATGAATCTAAAAACCCATTTAACTCAAATCCTTCAGCAGGTAGAGGGACAAGCAACGCCAGAAGAGCGGAATGCTGCCTTTCGATCCCTGCTGTTAAAAACGTTAAGACAACCAGAGGCAAGCTCTGCAACGCTTTTGGTTCCGGTTGAAACAACTGTTTCAACTCCTGTTAAGAAATCAACCCCCAAGACATTCGCGAATCAAGCAGAAGACACACCGGATGTCCCCACTCAAGTCGCTTATAATCCGCTGTCGAAAGCTCCGCAGATTGGAACGCTCGTTCCGTTTGCAATGGCAACCGCAACTGAAAACGCACTGCGACGACTCAACACTTCAGTCGGCGATGTAGATGCGTTTGTTGCGGAGAAGCTTAACTATGAATCAATCGATTTATTATGGACGCACTTCGCGGCTGAACAGATTGATGCAATTGCTTTAGCGATCGTCAATATCGAACGAGGCAAAGGATTTATCATCGGTGATCAGACCGGAATCGGGAAAGGCCGCTTCAACGCAGGAATAGAGCGCTATGCAATGGAACAAGGACACGTTCCTATATCACTAACGCGATCACCCGATTTATACGTCGATAAGATACGGGATCTGATAGACGTGGGAGTGAATGATTTCACTCCCATGCTCACAAATACCTCAATGCGAGCACTGCCCTTGCCCGATGGACGAGTTCTGAAGAACAGTTCAGGCAGTCACAAAATCTTGGTGCAAAAGATGGTCGAGACGGGGCAACTTCTCGGCTTCCACGGCATTTGGAGCACATACAGCCAAATGCAAACCGTTAAAAACATTGAACCGTACAGACGAGAGTTAATGCGGCGATTTGCCCCAAAGTCGGTCTTGATACTCGATGAGAGTCACGAAGCTGGCGGTGCTCCTAGAAGTAGCTGGAAAGACAAAAATGCTCCCCCCGATCGCGCGGAGTTCGTTCGGGAGTTAATTGATAGTGCAATCGGAACGGTTTATTCAAGCGCCACTTACGCCAAGAATCCTAGCGTGATGAGCCTCTATCGCTCTACCGATATGCAGCTTGCCGTGACCGAAATTGAGCGACTTGCTCCGCTGTTAGAGAAGGGCGGAATTCCGCTTCAGCAAGCAGTCGCCTCAATGCTCGTTGAGTCCGGTCAATATTTGCGGCGAGAGCGCTCTTTTGCCGATGTCAACTTCTTCACAGATGTGGTCACGGTTGATCCGGGTCAGATTGAGGCATTCGCTTATGCCCTGCGATCAATTCTGGAATTTGACGACTATAAAGAGACGGCGGCTAAAGAGATAGACAAAGATCTGAAATCACAGGCGAAGGCGCTCAAAGTAGACTTAGCAACCGGGAAAATCGGCGCAGAAAGCCTGTCTTTTGCGTCGATTTTGCACAACATTGTGGGGCAATTCTTGCTCGCGATCAGTGCGGATGCGGTGGTTGAAAAATGCCTTGAAATCTTAGGGCGCAATGAAAAGCCCGTAGTTGCTCTTAGCAACACAATGGGCAGCTTTATCGAAGCAATGGTTGAGCGAGACGGTTTGCAGGTTGGCGACCTAGTTAACCTGGGGTTTGATGATCTGCTCGATCGCTACCTCGAACGTTCACGAGTGCTCTTAGTTCAGGACGTAGGCGGCAAAACCAATCACTATCGATTGACCGATGAAGACCTGGGGAAGAAGGGGGCAGAGGTTTTCCGCTCCACCAAGAAGATTCTCGCCGATATGGATTTCTCAAGCATCCCGGTTTCGCCGATCGATTGGGTCACGTTCCGTCTACGGCAAGAAGGGCACAGCATTGGAGAGATCACCGGACGGCATCACTGTATCGACTACATTAAGTCGGCGCAAGGCTACTATAAGCGCCGATCGTCCGTAGAGGCGGATAAAACCTCTGCGGTGAAGACGCGAAATTCGTTTAACTCTGGTAGTCTAGATGTTATAATTCTCAATCGCTCCGGTTCGACCGGAATTAGCCTCCACAGTTCGCCCAAATTCCTGGACGATCGCAAGCGGGTCATGATTCTTGCCCAGGCCGATCCCGACATAAATGTCTTTATGCAAATGATGGGTCGAGTTCATCGTACAGGTCAGAAGGTTGCCCCGGACTACTGTTTGATGATGATCGATGCGCCGATATCGCGTCGTCCCGGCGCAGTTCTGGCCCGAAAATTAGCGTCCCTCAATGCCAATGTGGTCGCTGCCCGAAAGACGGATGCCGTGTCGCTATCGGGCGTTGCCGATATTATAAATGAGATTGGCGATCGTGCGGTCACTGTTGTGATGGATGAGAACGCCGAAGCGCACGTCATGATGGGCGAACCATTGGAAGACCTTACGGCGACGGACGAGGGCGCAGCAGTTCGGCGGGTCACAGGTCGAATTCCCCTACTTCCCCTGGCAGAGCAAGAGCGAATTTACAATCTGATCGAGGCTGAATATCAGCAGATTTTGGAAGAAGAGCAGGAGGCGGGGCGAAGTCCGCTTGAAGCGGCTACCTGTGACTTTCAAGCGCTGACAGTCGAGCGAACCAAGCTGATTGAAGGGAGTTGTGAAGAGATATCCCCCTTCCTGAGTCCGGTCTGGCTCGAAACGATGGACGTGAGATCCCTGGCCCGTCCGCTGCGGCGGCTGGATGTGTACAACGCGATTCATCGGAATCTTGAGCGTGAGGAGATTAGTGCAGTGCGACACTATGACTCAGCGATCGTAGAAGAAATTGCCAAGAAGAGAGCAGCTGATTTGGTTGAGGAAGTGAGGCAACAAGCGCTGCTCTACCGGAAAAATACCCTTGAATCGGCTAACTATCTTCCTGCGCCAGACGATGCACCTGCTTCAGTTCAGCAAATGCGCCAAGGCAAGCGCGATCGTTTTGACGCGGCTCTGATGAGCCAATTTAGCTCGGTGAAGCAGTTCGTTGAGAAATTCCCACTGGGCACCACCGTTCGGATTAAGCACTTTTCGGGTGACATTCGGTATGGGGTCGTCGTGCGCGTCACGCGCAATGCGTCAGCCACTAACCCCGTAGCTCTCGGCTCCTGGCGGTTGGTGGTGTCGCTGGCTGGCACCGGAATAACAAACCAAGCGGTGATCCCATTCAAGTGGCTGCTGGCGGCTACGGAGGAAGGGACGGCATACTTCCAGGTAACGCCCTCGGCAAAGACGCTGATGGATGAGTCAATCTGGGAGTATTTCGACCTCTTCACAAACGACGCTCGCGCTCAAGTCAAAATGCTCACAGGCAATTTGCTCCGGGCTTATGACAAGTTCAGTCAATACGGATCGCTGATCAACTTCACGATGGCTTCTGGGCAGGTTCGCCAAGGGTTGCTGCTGCAAGACTCTCTGGAAGAGGAAAAGCTTTGGGCGCGAGATTATGTCTGCATTCCCTCGCTGGAAAAGGTGAGAGCCTGCCTGAAGCTTATACCGTTGCAAACACTGGATCAGCTACTAACCGTGTCGTTCTCCGAAGAGAATTTTCGTCCGCAACTGATCTTGACGACATCTAAATCTCGGCAGATTGGAGGAAAATATTTCCTTGATGCAAAGCTTTTGGAGCTTGCAAAGACGCAATTTTACTCAAAGGCGGACAAGATGCAGATGATTATTGAGGGGGCTAATCTGATCGATGCAATGCTCACGTTTTTGGGCGGCGATCGCAAGCAGCTTGGAGTTTTCGACCAGCGGCATCAGAAGCTGTTGCCGGGGTTAGGCATTAGTTAATAGCTCAACAAAAAACCACCGATCGAACCTCGATCGATGGTTTTTTGTTGTCAAGCGTCAAAAGTTAGTTCAGGCCCAGCAGCACCGTCTTGGGTATTGACGCGCCCGTCGTCGTCAATGGGTTGACGATCGGCGTTGAGCAGTCGATGCACCAGCGGCTCGGCTACCTCAGCGTGCAGCTCGTAGTGACGAGTTAACTCAACCAGTTTGGATGCTTGCTCTGGCGGAAAGATTTTCTCTAGCCCTTGCGTCCATCGGGCTTCTGTTTCGTTGCGATCGATGCTCGCTAATGTCTCAGTTCCGCTCTCCTTCTGTTCCCTAACTTGCTTCAGCAAAGCAGAATATTCCGCTGCTGTCAGTTCCAAAAAAATGATTGGCTTAGACATGATTTCTACTCGTGAGGTTTGTTGCGACTGGCGGCATCTGCGATCGTGATCACTTCTTTGACATTGACACAAAAGAACCACCGATCGAGATTTCTCGATCGGTGGTTCTTTTGTTGGCTAATTTCTGGCTTTTTGTCCCAAGTAAACAACTCCTCGTCGCTTATTGGGTGCGCGAAGATGGAGTATTCAAGGAGCTAAAAACCTTGCTAGACATAGTTTTTAGGGTGCGCGAACAAAACGATATTAACGCTCTTTACCTCCACAGCAAAAAAGCTCCGAATTAAACCTAATTCGGAGCTTTTTTGCGTTTATCAAACTAATGGGCGGCGAGCCGTTAGTTTGATGCTTGCCAACCGCAGATAGCGGCTGAGAGTGTGTCGGCTAAATATGTACCGCACAGTGGCGATACTCAACCGTATTTCTGCTTTGGCTTTGTCAATCAGTTGACTGACTTTGGCTTTGGCTTTCTTAACTAACTGACTGACTTTGCGGATTACAATCCGCAGAAAGCGGTTGAAAGCGTACAACACGACGGCGAGATCTAGCAGCCAATCTGTTTTGATTTCGTCGAGTGATTCAAAGATGTCCATGCGGAAATTCTTGAGATTCATAGTTGCCTCAGTAGTAGTAGTAGGGTGTTTCCTATATTTATATTCTAACAAAAAATATATACTACGTCAAGCTGAAACTCTTACTGTGAGCCAGTTTCAACGTATTTACGCTATAACCTTTTTGCGTTTTAACAAAATGAACAAGCTTGCTGAGATTGTCCAGACAACGCCCAATCAAGAAGTCGCCCTCCTTTACGAGAAGGATGATAAGAGCTATTGGGTGCGAGGCTACGAGCTTTTCGATCCCAGCTTTGAGCAGTCCACGAAGGTCGGCAGTCAAGCCTACAAAATTAGACAGACTCGGACGGGATGCGTCTGGCTGATGATGCAAGGTCAGCAGGGGAAGCCTGTGCAGTACGATAAATCGAGGATTGCGATCGTGCACCCAGGCACGCGCTATTTCACTTTTCAAGAAGTCTTTGGCAGTATCGATGGCACAAGAGCGATCGTGATTAAAGCCGAGATTGATCGCGACGAAGAGGATTTAGCGCTGGGTCTGGCTGTTGAGGTTGCAGACGACGAGAACTTCTGACCTCTATGGAATGGGCGATCGCGCGGCTAGGCTTGCGGCTAGGGAGGCAACGGTTGAGCGCAGGCTTAGGATTTGTTCGTCGAAGTAATTGAACCGCGACACAATTTCATAGCCATTGATGAACACGCCCTCTGGGGTCACGGCGATTTCGTGCGCGACCGCTCCGGCAGATCCCAGCGACTGAAGTCTCACGGTGTCACCCTTTGCGATGACTCGTGCGTGCTCCCGGTTCCAAACCACTTGCTCATCATCGCCAGTTCCCTTCATGCCAACCCCGCTCAGGCTGGATAGGGAAATTCCGCCTTTGCCATCCATGAGTACGCCAGCCGCACCCGATAGGAGCGACATTGCTCCTTTAGAGAAGAGACTTCCCCCGCCTGCCCCAAACCCAAAGCTACCGTGAGGTGTCCGAATTCCGGCACTCTTCACCCCCGCAAAAATTCTGTTGATGCCACCCGGCCCGATCACTTCCCCGGCACCCTTGCTAACCCGAACCATCCCGCTGGCTCCCATTGACATCGCTTGCAGTTCCCCGACTAAGGGCGTGAGCCTCAAGACGGCTCCCTCCATTGCGCTAGGGATTGAGTTAATGAGTTGATTGACCTGCTTTGCTCCTGCTTCTAGAAGCGGTCTTAGGCGAGCAGTGAGGGGTGTGATCGCCTGTTTCAAGACTTCCTCTAGGTGCTTGGGATCAACCCCCTTCAGTCCGCTAAATCCGGGCAATTGAGAGAGGGCTGCAAGCTGACTTGGATCAACATTGCCTGATTTAAGAGATTCAATCAGATTTTTAACCGGGCCGATCGCAGAGGTTAGCGGCTCTGCTGATTTGATCGCTTGACGACTGGATTCAGCAATCCCTTGCTGCACTTTCCCCAGCAATAACTGCATGGGGGTGGCAATTGAAGTGTTGGGAAGCTGCAACAACTCCGATATGAAGTCTTGGGAAACGATTTTTTGCAGTGGCTCTGGCAGCAATTGATGCAGATCTTGAGTGCGGCGCTGTAAAATCTTCTGCCACTCCTGCTCAAGGGCTTGATTTTCGAGAAATGAGTCTTGAGAGGAAAGCCTCACATCCTCTAGAGCGGGCAGCGAGAAGATTGCCTGAACCGGGGCGATCGTTTTGAGGAGGTCTAGCCCTGCCAGATTCTTCACCTGCTCAAATGAGTCGGGGATTAACGTGTCTAGCAGCGATTGCAGTTGGATGGTGGGGTCATGGCTGAGGCTGTCCAGAATTGGCGCAATCTTCTCAAGATGCTCAATCGGTTTTGCAATCAGTTTTGCCGCTTGCTGAAGCAGGTCTGCCCCTGGCAGCTTCTGTGCAATCAGCTTCTCTAATGAGGGAACGAGTTGATGGAGGTTGAGATCCAACACTTTCTGAGCTTGAGGCAGCAGTGTTTCGCCCAAGGCGCTAGGCGATAATCTGCTGACTGATTCCAAAGCCTTTAACCCCTTGGGAAGCTCGGTTGCTAGCCCTTGTTCAAGCTTGGCGAGGAGTTTGCTGGCATCGGCGATCGCGCTTTCCACTCCGCCCAACCCTTTGATATTCAAGCCGCCTAGTTTTGCCTCTAACTCCTTCAGAAGCCCCTGCCCTTTACCTATGTGACCGCTTAGACTTGATTGGGCATCCTTCAGGAGTTGAGCGATTGGGTTGAGTGGGCCCGTCACCTTGCTCTCTGTTCTCAGCAGTTTTAAGGCAGCTTGAAAGCCCGATGAAACCGTTGCCTCACCGTTCTGATTTAAGAGCGACATTGCCCCTGATTTTGACTTCTGAATCACATCCCCGGCCGCCGTGACGTGGGTAAAGCTGTGGAGGTTTTCCATCCGCACATCGCCTTCTTTCCGCAAGTGAGTTCGCGCACCCCCGGCGGTCTGAGTTAGACGATCGCCCCGTGCATCCACCATCTCAACTACCCCATGCGGATAGGCCTCAATTCGAGACTGGTCTTTGTCGTTGTTGACGTGGTAGACCTCGCCTGCGGTGACAGTGCCGTGAACTTTGTTCGCTCGATCGAGTTCGGGGTGAGGGCGATCGACTCGCGAGTAAATGCACTGGAAGGCGATCCAAAAGGTGCCCTTTCCCCCAACTGGGAACAATGCAACCTGCGTGCCAACTTCAACCAATCCCAATGTTCCGCCCGCCGTGGCGTTTGTGGCGTAGGGAGTCACGAAGGGTATCCAGCCATCGAGACCGCTCGGCAGGTCTATGCCCGGTTTGATTAAGGGACACCGGGCTTTAATCCGCCCAATTTTTTCGGGGTCATCCACACTGCTGACTTCGCCCAAGATGGGCCCAATAATGTAGCCCTCTTTGAGGTGAGTCGCAAAAGAACTGGGGTCGCTGGGATGGGTTAGAGCTTGTAGGGTCATATGCAAAAAACCAGCGACCCGATTAAGAGTCCGTGGCTCAAATGTTGGCAACCAGGTTGAGTTGTGTTGCCTTCAGGATAGTCGGACAAAGTGCAAACTCACCGATTTTCACGGATGACATTTGTAGATAAGTTGTGTAATATTATAAAAGAAATACACATTAAAACGATGGATAACTCAACAGTGGCAAAGGAGGCGGCGCTTTCTCTGAAATTTGTTTATGCGAGGCCTAGCGCAGTTCCCAACGCTGGGCAGGATTTCGACAAGTCCGCTCGACATAAGCGCAATGCGTGGCGATCGCTCCATCAAGCCGAACAGGATGGGAGCGCTGCCCAGGCGGTGACTCGTGACAATCTTTTGAAGAACGAGCCGCCGAAACTTACGAGATCCATCCTTCCGGCTACGGCGATGTCTCACTTGGCAGCCTTTTTGATTTTGAAATCCCTCCCTCCTAAGCCTTATAGCGACAAGGAGTATGCGGATTATGAGAAGTACAAAACTCGTATTCTGAATTCAGATCTCAACAGTTCTCCTATGAGGACTCCAACAGAAATAAGGTCTGACTACTATCAGGCTTACAACGACCTCAAAACATTCTTAGAAGTCGAATCACAGTCCAAGTCTGACCCGTTCATCCTGATGAACTTTGCTCGAAACTGGGTCAGCCAAAGAATCAAGGCATTGATGGCGATTGAGCGCTATAACCCGTTATTGCATTCGCTGTCTCAGTTTGAAAGCAGACTCAAAGTTCGTCGAAAGTATCGAACCCATGACGTAGGCGGGAAACTAGCGCAATTTACTCAATTCCTGGCAAAGGCGCATCCTGAGCCATCCTTGGACGTTATCGAAAAACACGTTCTTGAGATCATAAATGGTCACTCACTGAGCAAAACGTTTGGTGATGGCAAATTCAGTAGCAAGCGTCCATTCAAAGAATCTGATTCTTATGGACTCGAATGGGTGCGCTTAGGAGGTCGGCAGTTCCCCGACTGTGATCACCAACTCCTAATAAACGGCTT
>JAYUYI010000007.1:0-2276 GCA_043752545.1 Thermoleptolyngbya sp. | reverse complement strand
CAAGGGAGCCGAATAGATTTTTAACTCGCTGCACGATCGGGATGGGGGGTGGTACCTGGGCGATCGCTTCTGCTTGGTGATCCAGGAATCGTCCGACCTGCCGGGTGCGTAGATCCAACGCGTTCTCCAACGGCAACAATAGTTTGCTTAGCGGCGTCCCGGCTAACGACTCACGAATGCGGTTGACCGTATTGGACAGCCCAAAGCCAACCTTGCGGGTAAACTGAGCAGTTTGCTGAACCACCGTGGGGCTAAACCGCTGGAGCGCCAGCTTCAGGCCGTAGACTCCGGCGCGCCCCGCCGCTTTCGTCGCCGCTGTCATTACCCCGGCGGTTGTGTCAACCAGGAGTTTGGGCAGGCGCTTGGCAAAGTAGACCTGGATTGGGTCAACCGCGTCGGTCGTATAGCCACCCGCCGCCGCTAGCCGTTCTCGGTCAGCTCCAGCCAGCCCCAACAGATCCGCCATCACCTTTAGGGTGTCGCGACGGGTATCCATCCCGCCTTTATCCATCCCCGCCCTTAGCCCGCGCTTGTCTGGCTTCAAAACCGCCAGCAGTTCCTGGTCAATCGCCTGCTCTGGAATATCTCGCTGTTGAAGGCGCGCCCGAAATGTCGTCATGAACTCTTCTAACGAACCAAACCCAGCAGTCTCAACCATCCCCTGGAGCGATCGCCCCTTGGTCTTTTGGTAACCCTGCCGTACCGCCGCAATGTTTTTGCCGATGGGTCCGCTAGAGATCTGCGCTTTCATGTCGGTGGCGGCAGATCTAAACTGGTTCTGGAACGTTTGGAAAGATTGAATGATCTTCCGGGAAACGGGGCGCAGTGGAGTTTTGTCCAACCCTTCGGCGATCGCTTCCCCTAGTGAACCCAGTCCGTCGCGCAACCCCAGGGTAAACAACTGAATTGCCACCCGCATCTTGCCGAAGCGACCTTCTGGCAGGTTTTGATGCAGGTTTTCCAATTGTTCAATGGTGGCGTTACTGCCCATCACGGCGGCAGCGATCGCCTGCTTATCTCGAACCGTTGCCTGCGTGACAAACTCGCCCGTTTTCAGGTAGGCCGAAACCAAGCCAGTGAGTTCATTGTCTTTCAGGAGGTGCTGAATATCTGCTAGCTGCTGCTCGCCAATCTTGCCGCTGATAGTGCCTTGCAGCGCCTGCATGACCTTTTGCTGTTTCTTGGCGTCTGCATCCAAAAACCTGCCGTTGTGCAGGTAAGCCAAGAAAACATCGGTGACGCCCTGCTTCTGAAGGGACTTGCGTAACGCCGCCAGTTTTTCAGGCGTAATCTGCTGGGCAAACCCTTCCCGGTAGAGAATCTCAAGCTGTTCTGTTGAGGCACGCTGCACCCATTGTCCAGTCTGCATAAAGCTCTGGAAGGTGTCGGTTAGCCCGAGTTCTCCTAATCGTTTGGTCAAGTGCCGCTGGCTAGTCCCGGCATCCACTAGGGATTGTTGTAGCCCAGCCGTGCGGTCAAGAGCCAAGTTTTGCTGACCTTGCAGAGGATCGCCCGCTTGGGCGGTGGAGCGTCCAAGACTCTGGCGATATTGTCGAAGCTGTTGCCGATACCCTTGAGATTTTTTGATGGCGGAGAAGCCGGTTACGTTGCCCACCTGCTCGCTCAACACAGCCCCCACCCGGCCGAGCAGTCCCGCCCGGGTTTCTTGCATCAGGGTGATAGCGGAGATCGCCTGCTCAAATTCTTGGCGATCCTTAAATTTCAGCGCTTTGACAACTTTATTGATTTCTGAATCCGCAACCGCATAGGTCTTGCCAGAGGCGATCGCCTCAAAGTTGTAGGGAGAAATGTCGCCCATCGCTTGCGGCAGTTGCGTTAGATTCTCCGCCCCGGTGCGCTGCATCAACATTTCCAACCGCTTTGGCCTCGCCTGGCGCAATTTGGCCGGGGTCATGGCGGGGTCAGTCAGTTGAGACACGTCAACGTTGGCGGAGCGAGCAATCGTCCGCAGCACCCCTTGGGTAACATCAGAATTTAGATTAGACAGATCGCCGCGCATCAGCTTTAGGGCAGCTTTGGCTTCTGGAGTATTAACGGTGGTGGATGGCACCGCTACCTTGGCGGACTTAAAGAATTTGGCGATCGCGCTAGGGTTAGCCAGCTCCTGAATCGCCCCAGCTTCCCGCATCGTCTGGATGATGTCGTGGGTTTCGAGGGTGCGGATATTTTCGACTAGCTCCTTGAGGTTTAGCCCATAGTCTTTCGCATACCGACTCAGCGCAGCCTTAACGGGTGGTGAAATCTCATCAATTGCG
>JAYUYI010000006.1:0-5854 GCA_043752545.1 Thermoleptolyngbya sp. | reverse complement strand
TTTACATCGGGCAAGAAAACGTTGGCATCTAGAAGTATGACGCCGAACCCAGTGGCAGCACTACGGGGACGCTAGTCGATACCGTCAAGGAACTGGGCGGCGAAAACCTGACCGACGATGTAGAAGGGCTAACCATTTACTACGGGGCGGACGGCACGGGCTACTTGCTGGCCGCTAGTTGGGGCGACAACAGGTTTGTGGCCTACTCCCGCGAGGGCAACAATGAGTTCTTAGGACGGTTTGCGATCGGTGCCAACGGTAGCATCGACGGCGTCCAAGAATCGGACGGCGCGGATGTGATCAACGTGCCCCTCGGACCCAACTATCCTGCCCCCTTGGTAAAGACGCGATTCATCGCGTCTCTACGCCTTCACGCCATATGCCGTGAGCACGGGCATCAAATCGAGTTCACGCGGGTAGATCAGCCAGGTGCGTTGTAATGGCTGCGTCAGGGTTTTAACCAACGGCGACAGATCACTCAACTCCTGTAAACCTGTTTCTGATTGCAGTTTGATGCCTCGCTGGTAAAGGGTATAGCCTCGGCTGAGGGCGATCCGAATCCCGCCGTAATAGGTTGGAGCGAAGCCCGCCTGGGCTAGTAAGTCGTGCACCTGGCTCAGCAACTTGGGGTGCAGGGCTGGATCGATGTGGCCTAAATCGAGCGCTTTGAATAAATCTCGATTGATAAACCGCCGACATAGATCGGCCAGCACTGGATCTGGGTGCTGCTGCCAGCGCTGGAGATGATAGGTAAACACACCGTCGTCGGCAGCCAGGTATTGCGCCAAGGGTAGGTGGTTGCAGTCGCCTTGCAGCCATGCTGTCACGGTATCGTCGGCAACTAAAGACGCGGTTGCAAATATTTCTTGGGCGCGCTGAAAGGCTTTTTCTAACAGCCAGGTAGCGGCCACATTTTTGGGATGGTTATACACCTGGGCATACATAAAATAGCGGACGACTAAGTAGTGCTCAATTGCCGCCATCCCTTTCCTAGCCACCACAAGCTGCTGGCTAGGAGGGTCATAGCCCATGGCCATCAAAATTCGATCGAGGTCGAGTTTGCCGTAGGAGGTGCCGGTAGAATGGCTGTCGCGCATCAAGTAGTCGAGGCGATCGCAATCCAACTGGCTAGACACGAGCTGCCACACCAGCGGCACCGGGTGCTGTTTGTCATAGACCTGCTCTAGCTGCGGCAATAGGTCGGGGTCAAACTGGTCGAGCAGTGTCCGCAGCGGCAGCGATTCCCGCAAAATTCGCCCCGTCCAATTCTCGTGCTGGCTGCCAAAAATTTCTTCGCAGGTGTGGCTAAATGGCCCATGCCCGACATCATGCAGCAAGGCGGCACAGAGCACTGTCGCCCGGTAGGGTTTGAGGATGGGATGGCGGCGCGTCAGGCGGTCGAAGGCGCGACGGGCGATCGCCATCACTCCCAAGGAATGGGTAAACCGCGAACTCTCGGCTCCATGAAACGTGAGGCTAGCGGGGCCAAGCTGACGAATCCTCCGCAGCCGTTGAAAGGCAGGTGTGTCAATGAGCTGAATTAACAGCGCTTCAACCGGATCGCTCTGGTCTAGGGCGATCGCCCCATGCAGTGGATCGTGATAGGTGCGACCAGAACCAGACAGGCCAGAAACAGACATGGAGGTTAGTTGCTCACCGGGTCGCTTTTGGCAATCACCGTTGGGTTAAGCAACCGCTGAATGGCGGCTTGGTATTGGGTGTCGGCGGCGGTGGCTAGCTGGTCGCGGCTGATGGGCTGGAGGGCGATCGCCTGATCGGGTTCGATACCTTGTCGGTTGATGTCGTGGTGGTTGGGGGTTTCGTAATGGGCGATCGTCACCGCCAGCCCCGACCCATCAGATAGGTTAAACAGCGACTGAATTAGCCCTTTGCCGAAAGTTTTCTCACCCATTAACTGGGCGCGGCCATTATCTTGCAGCGCCCCGGCCAAAATCTCGCTGGCACTAGCCGTGCCCTGGTTCACCAATACCACTAACGGGTCATCGGTTAAGGGTTTGCCTTCAGCCTCAAAGCTATCTTGCACGCCCTGGCGATTGACGGTGTAAACAATAGTAGATTCCTTCAGCCAGAGGCGGGCAATGTCAATCCCGGACTGCAACAGCCCCCCCGGATTGTTGCGCAGGTCTAGGATGTAGCCGTTGGCTCCTTTAGCTTCCATCCGGGCGATCGCATGAGCTACTTCGGCAGCAGCATTGGCGTTGAACTGGGTCAGCCGAATGTAGCCAATGCTGTTGCCGTTCACCTGAGGCCGCAGGTCGGCATACACCGGATTGAGCGTAATGCGATCGCGGATTAGTTCAATCACCTGGGGCACTTGGGGATGTTGCGGGGCTTGCGGCATGCTGCTGTTGGATGACAGGGGCTTGCCAGCCGCCGCTTTGTCTACATCGGCTGTAGCTGTGGGCGATCGCTCAGACGATTCGCCCACAGCAGGCACAATCGTCAAGACCACGCGGCTACCAATTGGCCCGCGCATCCGCTCAGCCGCTTCGTCTAGGGTCAAATTGATCGCCGAGGTGCCATCGATTTTGAGAATGCGATCGCGTGCCCTAATCCCAGCTTGGTCTGCGGGTGATCCTTCAATTGGGGCAATCACCTGTAGCTCACCCGTGCTGGCTTCCTGGGTAATCTGTAAGCCCACGCCTGTGAGTTCACCGGACGTATTCGTTTGCAGACTGCGATACTGGTCGGGCTTTAACAGGCGAGTGTAAGGATCGTCTAAACTGCCGAGAATTACTTGAATGGCGCTATAGGTTTCTTCCCGATTGCGCAGGGGCTGCTTCAAAACGCGCTGACGCACCAGCCACCAATTTTGATGGTTAAACGTATCGTCCACATACGCCCGATCGACAATCCGCCAAACTTCATTCAGTAGCTTTTGCTCATCTGTCAATGCTTGGGCAGCCGGGGCGCTGACGTTCAAAACCAGCATCAGCACCAGCGCCAAGAATAGTCCAACTCGAATTATCCGGTTCTTCATAGATATAGATCTTAAACGTCAATCTTAGAAGTTGCCTAGGGCAATTTGAAACAGTTCCTCGGCAGAAACCCTCAAAATCATAGACAAATTAACTTCTACAGATTCACGTCAGCCGTTTAATCTCGCTATATTAACAGAACCCGATCTAGGAAACCTCCAAAAATCAAGCACTCTATCGTGAAATCTGATAGACAGCCATGCTACATTTTTAGAGACAGCCATACATATTTTTTGGAACTCTTGCTTCATGTTTACAAAGCAGGTAACTGACTCAAAAGCTTACCAGTGGTTTGATGAACGGCTGGAAATCCAGGCGCTCGCTGACGACATCAGCAGCAAATACGTTCCTCCCCACGTTAATATTTTCTACTGTCTGGGTGGCATCACCCTGACATGCTTCATCATCCAGTTTGCCACTGGGTTTGCGATGACGTTTTACTATAAGCCTACGGTCACTGACGCATTTGAGTCCGTTCAGTACCTGATGACTCAAGTCAATTTTGGTTGGCTAATCCGCTCCGTCCACCGCTGGTCTGCCAGCATGATGGTGCTGATGATGATTCTCCATGTGTTTCGGGTCTACCTCACAGGCGGTTTCAAAAAGCCTCGTGAACTCACCTGGATTACAGGAGTAGTTCTAGCCGTGATCACCGTCAGCTTTGGAGTGACAGGCTACTCCCTCCCTTGGGATCAGCTTGGCTACTGGGCCGTCAAAATTGTATCTGGGGTTCCCAGTGCTATTCCAATTGTGGGCGATCAAATTGTCGAACTGATGCGCGGTGGTGACAGTGTAGGTCAAGCTACCTTAACGCGTTTCTACAGTCTGCATACGTTTGTACTGCCTTGGTCGATCGCCGTCTTCATGCTGCTCCATTTCTTGATGATCCGCAAGCAGGGCATCTCTGGCCCTCTGTAAGCAGTTCAGCAAGCAGCTCAACAAGTGGTTCAGTATTACTTTTTACTCTTTGAACGCTAAGGAGAACACCCCTAAACTATGGCAACTATAAAGAAGCCGGATCTAACCGATCCCGCGTTGCGTGAAAAGCTGAAGCAGGGCATGGGTCACAACTATTATGGTGAACCTGCTTGGCCCAACGATTTGCTCTACATTTTCCCCGTCGTAATTTTTGGCACCATTGCCTGTTGTGTGGCATTAGCAGTGCTTGACCCGGCTATGGTTGGCGAAGCGGCTGATCCGTTTGCGACTCCTCTAGAAATTTTGCCAGAGTGGTACTTGTACCCTGCCTTCCAAATTCTGCGGATCGTGCCCAACAAGCTTTTGGGTGTGGCGCTACAGTCTGCCATTCCTCTCGGCTTGATGTTGGTACCGTTCATTGAGAACGTCAACAAGTTTCAGAACCCCTTCCGTCGGCCAGTTGCTACCACGATTTTCATGTTTGGTACAATTGTCACCCTCTGGATGGGCATTGGTGCCACCTTCCCGATTGACAAGTCCCTGACGCTAGGTTTGTTTTAAATCTAGCTTCATCGTCTTTAGCGCCTCTATCGGTTTTCAGAATGTAACTTCTGCATGTCTGACTCTGGTTTGGGCGCTAAAGTTTTCTAAGTGATATAGCGTAGATGATGTAGCGTCAATCTTGCGGCGATTTTTCACCCCAATTGCGTGTGAACGTATTACAGCACGAACGTCTTGTTGTTACCAGTGACTTAGCTGCCCTCAACGCAGTGCAGGGTTGGTTTAATGACTGCTGCACGTTTAATGCTTATAAAATTCCTTGGCTTAAGAATCAGATCTATCCTTTAAATTTGGCATTGGCAGAGGGCTTTTCAAATGCTGTGCGCCATGCCCATCGGAATTTGCCACCCGAGACAGTGGTCGAAATTGATCTAGCTTTTTGGGATGATTGGCTAGAGCTGCGGGTTTGGGATCACGGACCACCGTTTGACCCAGATATTTTAAAAGAGCCGGAACCGGGCACGTTGCGTAAGGGTGGATACGGCTGGTTTTTACTAAGGCGTTTGACCGATCGCGTCTCTTACGATCGCTACTTAGACGGACGCAACTGTTTGCTGATTGTGAAATATGGATTTCAGCGGTGAAGCCGCCATCGTACCTGTTTCTGTTTCTAGAAGTTTTTGAGCAGGAAGGCGGGATTCAGTCCTACATTCAAGCTGTGCTCAGTAGCTATGGGGAGCTAAACGATGTCCCCCCGGCGGTTGTATTTTTGCTGCGCGATCGCCTAGAGCACTCTACTCTCTCTACCTCCTCCAACGTTCAATTGCGATCGCTTTGGCATCCCCATCCTCAGGTGGCAAGGCTAAAGCTGGCGATCGCCCTCCTCGGGTTTTTGTGGCACCATCGCCCGCAGCGGGTGTTTTGCGGGCATATTTACCTAGCGCCCTTGGTCGCCATCTGCTGCCTGCCGCTGCGCCTTCCCTATACGGTGATCACCTACGGCAAAGAGGTGTGGCAGCCGTTGCCCCAGCGGTTGCGGTTAGCCTTGCAGCATGCCAATCAAATTTGGACGATTAGCCGCCATACCCGCGATCGCACCTGCACAGCGAACCAGCTTTCGCCCGATCGGTTTCGGCTATTGCCCTGTTGTGTAGATGGCGATCGCTTTTTCCCTGGCTCCAAGTCTGCAATCTTGTTAGAGCAGTATGGACTAACAGGAGCCAAAGTCTTACTGACCGTGGCTCGGCTGTGGTCTGGCGATCGCTACAAGGGAGTAGAGGTCACCATTCGGGCGTTAGCGGCGATCGCCCAGGCGATTCCCACGGTTAAATATTTGGTGATTGGTCGCGGCGACGATCAGCCGCGCCTTGCCGCCTTAGCGCAAACCCTGGACATTGCCGATCGAGTTGTGTTTGCCGGATTTGTGCCCACCGCTG
>JAYUYI010000005.1:0-13316 GCA_043752545.1 Thermoleptolyngbya sp. | reverse complement strand
TGTTGCTCTGACGGCACCTGCCATCAGCGGTTAAATCTAGCTGCGGCTATCGATAGTCTTTGACATCAGCGCCCTTCAGCAATGGAGGGCGCTTTTTTTATAAGGATGTGTACGGACAGAGACGCGATTAATCGCGTCTCTGCAAGGAGTGGAGGTTGTCTTACGGCTGAACCTGTATCCATTCATATAGTTCTAAAGTTTCTGGAGCGCAGCTATGGCACTTGCTGCACGGCTTGCCTTCTAGTTTACGCACTCGTCCTTTGCGAATCAGAGGCGTGAGCATGCCTCGCAGGGCATCGGCGTCAGTGCAAAAGTGCTGCGCTAGTTCTTCTAAAGAGGTTTTGGGATGGCTGCGGAGATAGTGCTGGAGGTCTTGTAAAATCATTGCTGCTATGGATTCTAAGGGCTAATCCCAATTTAGATGGAGGATGCGGCAGGGCAGTGCTCTGCCCCTACCCAACACGCGTTTGGGGCTGAATCTGATGGCGATCGCTAAATCGTTTGAGTCCGACCAGCGTCCCCAGCATCACCAGGGATAAACCCACTAACCAGGCAATGGTGCTAGCGGGATGTTGCTTCAGGGTCATCACCTGGTAATAGAACACTGCCACCCAATAGGCCAGTCCTGTCGTCCAGAGTCCAACAAAAACCGTCCAGCCCAGGTTGGTTTCTCGATAAACAGCCGCAGTGGCCGAGACACAGGGAAAATAGAGCAGCACAAACAGCAAGTAGGCGATCGCCGCTGTGGTGCTGCCAAAGCGGGTGGCCATCTGCCCAAAGGTGGTGTAATTGACCGACTGGGTTTCTGCCGCCGCCTGCTGATCGGCCATATTGTTCAAAATGCTAACGCCTAGCGGGTCGAGTGCCTGGTTGGCCAAATCTGCCAAGTTGATCGGAATGCTGGCAAACGCCTCACCAATACCGCCCCAAAAGTCGAAGGTGGCTGGAGCAGCATCGTTCGCTCCAGCGGACTGATCGGCCAGATTGGTGTAAAGGGCGTCCATGGTTCCCACCATTACTTCTTTGGCAAAGACGCCTGTAAATAAACCAACGGTGGCTGGCCAGTTGTCTGCCTCAATTCCCATTGGGGTAAAAATCGGCGTCACGGCGCGGCTAAAGGCACTCAAAATCGAGTCTTGACTATCTTGTTTGCCAAATGAACCATCTACGCCTACCGAATTGATCAAACCCAACACCAGCACCATCACTACAATCATCCGGCCCGCTTTTGTAATAAATGCTTTCAATCGATCCCAGGCGCGGATCAATACCCCTCTGACGGTCGGCAGATGATAGGGCGGTAGCTCCATCACAAACGGGGCAGCATCTCCTTGAAACAGCGTCTTTTTCATCACTAGCCCGGTAAAAACCGCCGCTACAATGCCCAACATATAGAGTAAAAAGACAATATTTTGGCCATTAGTCGGAAAAAAGGCGGCACAGAACAGAGCATAGACAGGCAATCGCGCCCCGCACGACATAAATGGATTCATCAGAATGGTCATCAGGCGATCGCGCCGATTTTCCAATGTTCGGGTCGCCATAATGCCGGGAATGTTGCAGCCAAAGCCCACCATCATCGGCACAAACGATTTACCGGGCAGCCCCACAAATCGCATCAGCCGATCCATCACAAAGGCCGCGCGCGCCAGATAGCCAGAGTCTTCCAAAATAGATAGAAAAATGAACAGAAAGCCAATCTGTGGAATAAAGGTTGAAGTCGTTTGAATTCCACCCCCGACTCCGTTGGCCAATAATCCAATCAGCCAGCCCGGTGCCTGAAGCTGCCTCAAAAAATCAGCGGTGCCGCCCACAAAAATGGTGCCAAAGCCAATGTCAAAGAAGTCAATGAAGGCACCGCCCACATTAATCGACACCAAAAACATCAGGTACATCACGACCAAAAAGATCGGAATCCCCAGCCAGCGGTTGAGCACCACGCCATCAATCCGATCGGAGACTGTTTGGGTAACGATATTTGTACGCTCGACCACGCCCTGAATCAGATGGCGAATCCAGGTGTAGCGACTGTCGGCAATCAACAAATCGGTGTCTTCACCCAGGGTTTGATGAATCCGGTGGCGATGCTCTGTAATTTGCCGCAACAGGTCTGATCCTAAATTGGGAGTATTGCGATCGTCATACTGCAACAGATTCAGCGCCAACCAGCGCCTATGAGCCGGGTTGACAGTGGCCTGAGCGCTGAGACTGGGTATCAAGTCTGCCAGAGCCGCTTCAATCACAGGCGGATAGGCAACATAGGTGCTAGGAACCGTCGGCTGCGTCAGTGCCCGTTTGATGGCATCCTGCAACTGCGAAACACCTTTGCCCGTATGCGCACTGAGTGGAACCACCGGGCAGCCCAACCGTTGACAGAGCAAGGCCGGATCAAGCCGAATTTCTCGCTTCTGCGCCAGATCCATCATGTTGAGGGCAATCAACATCGGCACGCCCATTTCAAGAATTTGGGTTGTGAGATAGAGATTGCGCTCTAAGTTGGAGGCATCCACAATGTTGATAATCACATCGGCTTCCCCCGACAGCAGATAGTCGCGGGCAACCAGTTCATCTAACCCGGTGGTCGTATCTTCCGCATCGACTGAATATACACCGGGTAAATCTACGACCGTAATCGACTGGTTTTGATAGACATAGCTCCCGGTTTTGCGCTCAACGGTGACACCGGGCCAGTTGCCCACCCGCTGATTGGCACCCGTGAGCGCATTGAACAATGTAGTTTTACCGCAATTGGGATTGCCGACTAATCCGATTGTGGGCTGGGTCATACTCTAAATCCTTTATTAGCAATCCTCTATTAGCAATCCTCTATTAGCCAACCTTAATTGGCTCAACAATCAAAGCATCGGCTTCATCTTTGCGCAGACTCAAGCGAAACCCGCGCACTTCAATTTCTGTGGGATCGCCCAGCGGTGCGTGACGTTTGACTGTCAGCGCGGTGCCTGGAGTTAGCCCCATGGCCAGCAGTTTGCGTTTATAGTCGCGGGCAGTGGGTTCGTAGCCTACCACTGTCCAGGTCGAGCCAATCGGTACATTTCGCAGTTTCAAGGTAGGAGCAATGGCGGCTGGCTCAGGCGCAATTTTGGCTGGCGGATGGCTGAAGAGCGATCGCCCCGTCTCCAGCGGTGTTGCCGCATCCACCACCTGAATGTGCTGAGCCATTTCGGCTCCTAAGCCCAGCCGCTGGTCTTGCAATGCCACAATGACCGACCCGTTTGGGGTGCAGCTCACCACCTGCAACACCACACCGGGCATCAATCCCATTGCCATCAGGCGAGCATTGGCGTCGCCATTTAAAGCCACAATCCGGACGCGATCGCCTACCATCACGGTCGCTAACGTTGCGATCGCCCGTTTAGTGACAGCCCCATCGATCAGCTCAATTCCAGTGATTCCTGACCCAGTGATTCTCGATCCCGTATTCTCGCTCATATCATTTTGACCATAATCATCTTGACCATAATTCGGGGACTCGCCCAGGTAGACGAATGGGTGCCAAGCAGGTTGCTTGAGGTTTGGTATGCCATGATCAATCCATTTATCTCCACCCTTCATTCTTCCTCACTTGAGACTTATTTTCAATAAGTACCATTTAAAACTCCAAATTTAAAGCAAACTTCACCAACTCTTAAGAGGAATTGCTGCGTTGGCTCTGACCCTATGCGAAGTTTACCCAAAAGATTCCTCACCAGAGCCTTCAACCAGTCAACCTGGTCTCCTACCTGACTCAGTCCTGTGGGGATAGAGGCTTCAAAGCCGCCAAAATTGAACGATATCGTCTAGGTTTTTATATAATCTTTCTCAACTATCTTAGCTTTGAGCGATCGCCCCTTGTAGCGATGCGAGTAGAGACGCGATGCATCGCGTCTCTACAGATTTTTGTCACTTTTAGGCTACTTTTCCAATATTCTCTGAGGCAATGCGAGAAACGCGCGCAGCAAACCATAGACGATTGCAACTCAGATGATGGCAACCGATAGTTCAATTCGTTATGGGCTGGATGGGTGAGAATAGTTTTGCTGCTGTACCTGTTGCCCTTTGCGGCACCGCATCGCTGTTGGCGGCAGTGGCCTATTACATCCTGGCTCAGGTTTTGATTGCGTATTACGGTCAAAATTCTACTTTGGCGATCGCCATTGGTCGCGATCGCAAAGGAAAAATATCTGTCGTCATTTATGCCGTGGCAATTCCGCTGGCCTGTGGCAATTCGGGGATTGCCTGTGCGTTGTCGGCACGGGTGGCAATACTGTGGCTCATTCTCGATCGCCGGATTGAGAACACACTAACGTTGTAAGCAGGTAGGGGATAGTTTAACTGTCTCGTTGGATTTTTTTGAAAAGTGCAGAGCGCGCACTTTTCAAAAAAATCTAACGATATCTGTCATGGAGTTGAGAGCTGAGTTTGTAGCCGCTAATCAGGCGCGATCGCCTCTAATTAACCTGATTAACCTTAACCTGATTAACCCAATTAACCTTGCTCTCTACGCCCTCGACCTACGCCGGAACGCCTGCGAGTACTGGTTTTAACAGCGCCAGCCCCTTCCCCTCTGGAGGTTTGTTTCGTGGCTGTATCCGTGGCAGTTGCTGCCTTTCTGCCGCGTTTGGGTGGCTCTGAATCAACTGGAATATCCAGCGCAATCGTCGCTGGTTTTGCGGTCGCCTTGGCAGCGGTTTTGGTGCTAGTGGCTGTCTTTCTGCCGCGCTTCGGTGGCTCTGATGCAGTGGGTTCCTCAGGCACATTTAGGTCAGGGGTGGCATCTACCATACCTGAAATAGCGTCAGCCTTGGCCTTGCGCGGTTGCTTAGCACGCTTGGGTGCATCGCTAGGCTTGACCTGGGCTAGATAGCTTTTCAATGTGGATGAGCTAATCTGTAACCCTTGCTCTTTAAGGAATTCCGAGATCTCTGCATGGCTATAGCCACGGTTTAAGGCAGCGGTGATCTTCTCGTACATTTTGGCGATCGCTTCTTTCAGCGACAGTTCATCTTTTGGCTTAGGTGGCAATTCCTGAAGCATTCCAGATACCTTCTCTAGCTGATCTTTAGAGACAGGTTTTGGGCTTTGTCGTGTGATCATGTGTGTTGATGTTATTAAACTCATCTTATATATAGTATGCGCCCTCGTTCAATTCGGAACGTTATTTTTTTGAATAATTGCTTGTTTATCCGGTTGTTTTTGTCGAGATTGAGTGAATTGTTCCCCCAATTACTCAAAATGATGAAAGTGAGCCAGGGTTTTTGAAGCAAACTCATTCTGCTTGAGGCTTGTTTTCTGCCGCACAGCTTGCTCAATGCTGTTGCGACTCGTCACGTCTGATGCCAGAATATCGCCATTCAAAATTTGAACGGTGGCTTTGATGTGAATTTATAGAGTTTGCTGTGTTCAGGGTTTAAATGGTTTTCGAGATTTCTTCCTTTAACCTATTATGTTCAAACCCAAGCCCCTGGAACCTTAACGTTCTAGGGGCTTGGGCTGCAATAAGTTTGCTGTGAGTTGAGATGGTTTTAAGCGACTACAAAGTTAGAGCAGCTTACGGCAGAGGCGTTGATGTTTTGGAGCGTAGCGATCGCCCCGAACACAGTTCCACTTCCGGCTCCATCTAAATCAACTCGCACCTGTGTGTTTGCACCCACTTGCACAGTCTGAATGTATTGATGAAACTTTGCATCGGGCGTAGCTCCGGTAAATTCAGCCCGGGCAAAAACTGGACGCAGATCAATCACATCTTGAGCGGTCTGAAAGCGTTTGATTAGGTCATTGCCTTCAAATGCTAAGCCACTAAAGACAAACATATCTTTGCCTTTGCCGCCCTTGAGGATATCCTTTTGGGCACCGCCTGTCAGGATATCGGAGCCATTGTTGCCAACCAGGATATCTTTGCCGCCACCGCCTGTCAGCATGTCTTTGCCGCCGCCGCCTTTGGATTTGTCCTTACCCTGTTTACCGATCAGCCTGTCTCGTCCCGTTCCACCCACAAGACGGTCTTTGCCCTTGCCACCATTGAGGCGATCGCCACCGCCACCGCCTGCCAGATAATCATTGCCATTCAAGCCTTTGAGGCTATCCTTGCCGTTGCCGCCGCCCAAGCTATTACCGCTGTTACTACCGTTTTTCTTAGTCCCCTTTTTGCCCTTAAGCTTGATAGCTACCAACGGCGTACCAAAGACGCAATCATCCCCTAGACTGAAAGCACTGGTTGCATCTGCGGCGACGCCGTTGCCTGCTAGATCCGTGATGTCGCTGCGGTTCAGCGTTAGCTTGTAGTCGCCTGTCAGATTGGTAATTCCGGCAAGGTTGGTCAATGCCCAGGTTTTGCCACCGTCTGCACTCGTGAGATTTGCCCCTGTTAAAGATACAGGTGTATCCACTCCACCTACATTCCGGGTCAGTTGCAGGTCAGAAACATCAAAGTTGGTGACAGGCTCGGTGAACTGAATCGGAACAGTATTGACTCCAGCAGCCGTGGATGTAATGGGAAGAATTGTGCCGGTAGGAGCAGTTCTATCAATGATCACGGCTTTTGTTGTGCCGCCGCCTGCGCCACCGCCTGCGCCACCGCTGCCGCCGCTGCCGTTGTCTGTGCTCGAGTTGCCCTGGTTATCTGTGGCAGTAACAAGGATATCGAAGCCGCCATCGGTGAGAGGGGCGATCGTATTGTCGGGGATGAACCAAGTGCCATCGCCCTTATTGGTTGCTGGGTAAGTGACCCCGTTGATTTTGACCTCAACGGCTGCGTTCGGGTCATCAATGCTCCCGATTAAAGCTGGGGTGGGGTCGTTGGTTTCGAGCGGAGTGAAGGTTACTTGGGGTGGCAACGCGTCAATAGTGACAGAGAGCGGTGATGAAGCAAGGCTAATGTTGCCGGCTGCATCAATTGCCTTCACAGTAATGCTGTAGATATTATCTGCGAGCGCCGTTGTAGGAGTGAAGCTCCAATTTCCAGAGCCATTAACTGGGGCTTTGCCCAAGGATGTAGTTCCAGCAAACAGTTCTACCATTGCAGCATTTAACGGAGCCACACCATCGAAGGTGGGGGTATTATCGCTGGTGATATTGTCTGTGCTAGACGTTCCTGTATCGCTGCTGTCAATTAGGTTAGGGACAGCAGGGACAGCAGGAGCAGTGGTATCAATGGTGATATTGAGCGGTGCTGTGGCAGTTCCCAAGTTTCCTGCGCCATCTTTTTGCTTGACGCTGAAAGGATGTAAGCCATCTGCGAGTGGAGAGAGGGGAGTAAATGTCCAATTACCAGATGCATCCGCGATCGCTTCACCCAGCGGAGTCGTTCCATCAAACACAACAACGGTGGTAGCGGGATCAGCCTTCCCGGTCACAGTGGGCGTGGTGTCTTGGGTGATTTCGTCGGTGATGGAGTCTCCGGTGTCGCTGGCATCTACCAGATCTAGGTTGTAGGGAACTCCGGGCGCAGCCGTGATGGTAAGGGGCAAGGGGGCTGATGCTGCTCCCATATTACCCGCAGCATCAGTAGCTGTTGCTGTAACAGAGTAGGTGCCTACGAAGAGCGGGCTAGAAGGGGTAAATGTCCAAACTCCCGAGCCGTTGGCTGTTGCTGTTCCCAAAGGCGTTGTGCCATCAAACAGTGCAACGGTGCTGTTGGGTTCTGCGTTGCCTGTAATAGTGGGGGTAGTGTCGCCCGTAATATTATCGGTGTTAGAAGTGCCATCGTCACTGGCAGCGGTGAGGTCTAAACTCGCAGGTGCAGCAGGTGCAAGGGTGTCGATGGTCACAGTTAGTGGACCGGAAGCTGCGCCCAAGCCACCCGCTGCATCTTTGGCTTTGACCGTAATGGGATGTGCGCCTTCGCCGAGGGGTGAGATGGGGGTAAACATCCAGTCGCCAGATGGATTGGTTGTCGCTGTGCCCAGCAAGACTGCACCGTCGAAGAGAGAAACTTCGACATTTGGATCTGCCTTGCCAACGATGGTGGGCGTGTTGTCTTTGGTGCGGTCATCGGTGTTTAAAACACCTGTATCGCTGGGTGTAACCAAGTCGAGGTTAGAGGGAACTGCTGGAGTCGCAACGATGGTGATAGGCAGCGATGCAGAAGCAGGGCTGACATTTCCAAATGCGTCGGTTGCAGTGGCGGTGATGGGATGAACGCCAGGAGGTAAGGGGATGGTGGGTGTAAATGTCCAGTTGCCACTTCCATCTGCTGTTGCGGTGCCGATCGGCGTTCCAGCATCGAAGATCTGCACGGTGCTGTTAGCTGGTGCTGTCCCGGCGATGGTGGGGGTGGTATCACTGGTGAGGTTATCGGTATTGGAAGTGCCATTGTCACTGGGAGTCGTGAGATCCAGGCTACCAGGGGCAGCAGGTGGGACAACAACTGTAATAGCTAAAACACTTGATGAGGCAAGGACGTTGTTAGAGCCATCAACAGCCTTAACTGTAATATTGTAAACATTGGCCGAGAGTGAAGCAGAGGGCGTAAAGCTCCAGTCGCCATTGACATCAGCCGTGGTCGTTCCCAGTAAGGTGGCACCATCGAAGATTTGCAGCAGATCATTTGGGGCAGAGGTGCCGTTCAGTGTGGGCGTATTATCAGCCGTGATGTTATCGGTGTTAGAAAGCCCTGTATCGCTTGCAGCGATCAAGTCAACCGATGGATAGACATTGGCACTGACGGTAGGGAACGACAACAGTGATGCATCAATTCCAGATGTGAAATTGAGGGCGTTGCCACCAGTGCCATCTTGCTGCCACTTTAGATCAAGTACGCCCCCAGTAGAGACCAAGGAGGCATAAATTGCTGCGAGCTTGGCTGGGTCTGTAATCAGTGACCAGCCTGTTGCCAACTTATTATCTGGGTATCCAGTTTGAATGGCACTCGCACCCACGTCACCAAAACCATCGTGGCTATAGGTTTGGGTCTGGCTTAAATCTACTACTTGGGCGACAGTATTGAATGACAAGAAGGATGTATTCACCCAGGTGTTACCTGGTGCAGTGTCTCCATCACTAATGGTGATCCGCACACCCAATTCGCTAATGCCACCGCCCAGTGCAGAGAGCGCGCGGGGTGAAATAGTTGTGCTGTTAAGCAACTGAAAACTATTGGCTACTGTATTGAATACGGGCAGGCTGTTTGCGGCGATCGAGGCACTGAGTCTGACCCCGTTTAGCCCTACAAAGTCATAAATTACGCCACCAATGGGTGGAACACTAATGGGTAAGGCAGAACCTCCTGTAACTGGAGAAGTAGCGAAATAAGCTGGAACTGGCATGAAGACTCCTGTGAATTAATTTAGGTAAATGCTTGATTGAGCAAGAAACAGCATGACAGATTAGCTTCTAGTCCTTAGAGCTAAACTCTCCGGCAGATTGCTAATGAACTAAACGCTTTACTAGGGAGTATGAGAAACCGTTGCTAATGGAAGATGCATACTCTATCAAGCAAAAAAGTATAGTTGGCGTCTTTAACTGTCTTTGAGCAATGTCTTCCTTACAATACCCAGAGCGATCGCACCACTATCATTGGTATACCTTGATAAGATAAAGTTCCTGCGATCAATCACAAGTGCTTGTACTGACATGAGCGGCTGTGATGCCTGCAGGAAGAGTGCTGATATCGCTTTTACTACTCTGGTGATGCTGCAAAATAGGGTGGCTAGTAGCATTCAATCGACTAACTTTTAGTGGACTAATTCACGATCTATAGTGGTTTTACTTAGGAATGAGTGAGTTTTAAGTTTTGAGTTTTAAGTTTTGAATTGATTGCTTAACTCAATATTCAAAACTCAAATTTAAACCTGATTTAATTCTGATTTCTTAGGTAAAACTTGATTACTTTGTGGGGTGCATCGTTACCATGCCCCATTTTCGTTAGCGCTATTTTTAAAGAAGCAATTTTAGCTACAGGGCTGCTTTAATCGGTAGATTTGCGCTTGCTTGTGCCTAGAGCATGGCCTCTGGCAGCGGCTGTTATCCCAAATCATGGTCAGGGACGACGCGATAAACTTGACCTATTGTTTAATCATGATTGTCAGTCAACCAGCCTCAACCCGCTGCTTGTTGTGAAATCTGTTCTAGCGGACGATGCAGGTAGCCAGTTCTTCCTCTATTGTCAAAGAGGCTTGGCTCAGAAAGAGTTGCGATTAATTCAGATGACGTGGCGCACTTCCCAATCTGGGTGGCCACAAGCGCTCTATCCCGTTTTGCGCTAACCTGTTGTGAAACTGTGAGGGACATGGTGGATTTTAGGTCTGGGGATGCGACCTATCAAGATACTGCGGGGGCGATCGCCGCCGAACTGGCTGTTGGTGCGGTCGATGTGGCGTTGGTGCCAGGGCTGCCCTGCCTGGAGCCGACTAAGCCTAAATCACGGGCACCGACGGCGCTGCTGCATGCGTCTAAGGGCGAGATTCGCGGCAGCTTGAAAGCCTCCACATTAGATGGAGTGTTTGCCAACATATTTTCCAATGTGACGGGCGGTGTCCTGTTAACTAATTTTTTGCTAGAGCTGGGTGCCACCCCGACGGAGATTGGGCTACTGGCATCTATACCGATGTTGGCCAACCTGATGCAGCCGCTGGGGGCATATCTATCAGAGCGAACCACCAGCCGCCATGTCTACTGCCTGTGGGTTTATAGCATAGCTCGCCTGCTGTGGGTGGGGTTGGCGATCGCCATTTTCACCGTCGGCAGCCGCCATGCTGCTCCCATCTCCTTGATTAGCCTGACTCTGGGTATTGTGTTTCTCAGCCACTTTTTGGGGGCGATCGGCAGTGCGCCGTGGCTGAGTTGGATGGCTGCCTTGGTGCCCCGCGCTTTACGCGGGCGCTACTTTAGCTTACGCAACAGTGCGGCTACCCTAACCAACTTGATCTCGGTGCCATGCATGGGGTTGCTCGTATCTAGATGGCAGGGGGGGTCTATTCAGGGGTTTGGCTTGGTGCTGGTTTTGGGCATTGGGGCTGGGTTCATTAGCCTGTGGTTCCAAAACTTCATGATAGATGTGAATCCTCAGACTAGGCACAGCCTCCTAGCTCCACCCCGCGCCTCTCATTGCCCGCCCAACTCCGAGCTTGATCTAGTTGAAGGCGACTTAGATTCTGCTGTTGGGTGGCAACCGCCGCTACAGTCAAGTTTTTGGCAAGATGCCAATTTTCTCAAGTTTCTCCTCTATTTCAGCTTCTGGACTTTCTCGGTAAACCTCAGCGCTCCGTTTTTTAACGTTTATATGCTGAACGACTTGGCGCTTGATTTGAACCAGGTCACGGTTTATAACAGCTTATCTGCCGGAGCAAATCTGTTGCTGCTAATGGTTTGGGGCAAACTAGCCGATCGGGTTGGCAATCGTCCTGTGTTGCTGGGTGTGGGGATTGTATTTGCTGTGTTTCCCCTGCTATGGCTCACAACGGGCGCTAACTCGATCTCGATTTGGGTTTGGTTGCCGCTGCTGCATCTGATTGCAGGCGCAACCGCCGCCGCGATCGACCTCTGCGCTAACAACTTGCAGCTCAGCATTGCCCCCGATCACAACCAATCGACTTACTTCGGGGTGGTGGCCGCCTTTGCCGGGGTCAGCGGTGCGCTGGGCACAACGGCGGGCGGTTTTTTGGCTCAGTTTGGCTATGGTGGGCTACTCGGGCTGTTTGCGCTCTCTAGCGTGCTGCGGCTAGGATCTTTGTTGCCTTTGGTGTTTGTGCATGAACGCCAAACACCGTAGTTATGCTTACTACAGTATTTCCTAAAACTTTGCCCTACACTTTGGGCTGCTATTTCTCTATTGCTAGCTATCGATTGGATCTTGCTCTATGCGATTACTCAATCACTCCTCAGGGCACAGTTGTGTATACGGTGTTCAAAGAAACTGACTTTACGACTAACTATAAAACAGGCCCTTAATAAGTCCAGTAATCTGGCTCAGCTAAATGAGGTGATGCAATAGTCGAAAGAGCGTAACTTTTCTAAAACTGCCGACTTTGAGTCCTATGCACCGTCCTACGGAGCACCTGCCGCCTTCATTGCCGCCCCAATTTTTAACCAGTCACAATTGATTGGAGTATTGGCGTTTCAGCTGCCTGCTGATGAAATTAATAATGTGATGACGAGTAGCCGTAATTGGGAAAGTGACGGGCTGGGTAAATCGGGGGAAACCTACCTGGTAGGGCGCGATTTTCTGATGCGATCGCTCTCTCGGTTCCTGGTCGAAGATCCGACTAAGTATGCTGAGACGCTGCGATCGCTGGGGATGGATGCCGCCGCCATTAACCGGATTAAGCAATACGACACCTCGATTTTGCAACAGCCAGTCCGCACCGAGGCTGCGACAGCCGCCCTCACGGGTAAAGCTGGGACGCAAATTATCAATGATTATCGTAATATTCCAGTGCTGAGTTCCTATGCGCCGCTGCGGTTGGAGGGACTAGATTGGGTAATTTTGTCTGAGATGGACTTGGCTGAAGCCTATGCGCCGATTTATTTATTTGAACGGTAAATCTTAATTTCGGCTACGCTATTGATGCTAATGGTCACCCTTTTGGCCATGGCCATGGCCAATCAATTTGTCAAACCGATCAATCAGTTAATTGGCAGTGCCCGCCGGGTAGCGGCTGGAGAATTGAATGCAGTGGCTCAGTTAGCGAGTGACGATGAACTTGGAGAGCTAGCGCAGTCGTTTAACGCCATGGTCAACAGCCTGCGAACGCAAACTAATTTAGTTGAGCAGAAAAATCAGGAAAACGAGCAGTTGCTGCTGAGTGTGTTCCCAGCTGCGATCGCCAAGCGGCTGAAAAAAGGGGAGAAAGATATTGCTGAAGATGTGTCGAATGTGGCGGTGCTATTTTCTGAGCTAACCGGATTTGGCAAGCTGTCGGCAACGCTGACGGCCTACGAAATTGTAGCGATTCTCAATGACCTGGTAACGGCATTCGATGAAGCGGCTGAGCGCCACGGCATGGAAAAAATTAAGACGATTGGTGATACCTATATAGCCGTGTGTGGGCTATCGATTCCCTATTTAGACCACGATAAACGGGCGATCGATTTTGCCCTAGAAATGCTGGCTATTATCCGACGCTTCAATTCAGAACGAGACTTTCATCTCAATATTCGGCTGGGGATTAGTTCGGGTGATGTAGTCGCAGGTATTGTGGGACGCAATAAATTTATCTACGATGTGTGGGGCGATACGATTAATATCGCCAATGCCCTCAGGTCGGCCTGCCCACCCGGTTCAATTTTAGTGGCAACTGCGGTATATCGGCGCTTGCAGGATCTTTATGAGTTTGAGCCGCTGGCAGAGCTGGAGGTGAATGGCAAGGCCAAATTGAGTG
>JAYUYI010000004.1:0-2283 GCA_043752545.1 Thermoleptolyngbya sp. | reverse complement strand
CTCGTTTGTGAGTGCTGAAACCCGTAGCTCTTGGATTCTGGCGGTGTAACTTTTTTGTTTAAAGAATAATGAAGAAAAAATAATGAAGGCAGACAGCTGACGCGATCTACCTTCGATTCACTACTGGTCGAACGCTTCTAGCCTACAAACTTTTCTGTACAAATACGTAGAATCTACTTTATTTTATGTGAAGGTTTTGAGAAGATAAAGGGCGATCGCCTTCAACCCCCCGGCGCAGTGGGAAAACGATGGGCACAGCAGGTTCAGTAGACTCTGAAATATTACTGAGACATTAATTGCCTGTAGAGAAATATTAATGCGGCTTGCTGCTCTGCCCGATAAGGACGCCCGGTGGCGGATTCCGATTGTTCTGGCCATCACGGTCTTAATTCAATTAGACCGAGAGGTAGGGACTCAAGAACGCCAGCGGTTGGCTCATATTGGCAGCAAATCCCAAAATGCCAGGATCCCGGTGCTCGTATAGCAACATCCCCTGGGCGTCAAACAAAAACGTCCCGCCGCGCTGCGTTAGGTAAGCGGAATTGGGCACATAGGTTTGCCAATGGGCCAGCACTTCGCTCATATTGCGCAGCCTCAACGTCGCTAGCTCAAACGGACGCTGAAACTGACTACCGCCGGCAAACTGAAAGATCGAACCTTTGAGGGCAGGCAGCGGCGGCGCTTTGACGACGGCGTCATCGGCAATGAGCTGCGGGGCACGGCGATCGCCCCGATAGCCGCGAAACACTTCTGCTAACGTTCCTGGACTGCCAACCCCGGCACACATCAACATCAAATTCAGCCACGCGGTTTGAGCCGTCGATAGTCCGCCTAATTTCAGCTTCAGCCCTGGATAAAGCTGAAGCTGGCTGTGCAGTTCTGCCTGCGGATCGACAAATAGCCAGTCTTCGGGAAACCCAGTGAACTGGCAAAACCGTTGACCAGCGGTGCGATCGCCAATTCCCACTGCCCGAATCGTCAACCCCGACGCCGCGAGCTGTGCCGCTTCCCGTTGCAGCCACCAGGCATATTCAAGGCTGTCAAAATCTCCCAGTTGCGGCCACACCAGCACCAGCAGCCAAGTCGCGGCTGCGCAACCGCTCAAAACTGGGACTGTTGCGCCATCGCTGATCCGCTGCCGCCGAGCCTGCTGCAAAATTGCCAACGTATTCATACGACTATCCTCTGGGGCTTCACGTTGCCTATGACAGTTAGGTTTCTAAGGAGAAAGTGCTGGAGTGCAGCAGTTTCCAATCCCCTTGTGCGCAAATGTTAAGATTGCCATACTGAAAGAATATGGTCTTTAAATCTTCGTGTCTAGGAAACTCCTGAGAAGGGTATGGTGACAACTTCTGACCTGTCTGACAACCTCGCTACGCCCCATCCTCCCATGTCCCTCCAGGCAAAGCTAGATGCCTACTACCAGGAAGTTAGAGTCATTATCCTGGCACGTCAAAATCCAATTACTGGATTGTTGCCCGCCAGCACTGCAATCAATATTCACGGCAATTACACCGATGCCTGGGTAAGAGATAACGTCTACAGCATACTAGCCGTGTGGGGGCTAGCGCTGGCCTATCGCCGCATTGGAGCAGACCGAGGGCGCTGCTACGAGTTAGAGCAAAGCGTGGTCAAGCTGATGCGCGGGCTGCTGTTTTCCATGATGCTGCAAGCGCCCAAGGTGGAGAAGTTTAAGCAAACCCAAGACCCACTAGATGCCCTGCACGCCAAATACGACCTCTGCACTGGGGGCACGGTGGTCGATGACGACGCCTGGGGGCATCTCCAGCTCGACGCCACCTCGCTCTATCTGCTGATGCTGGCGCAAATGACGGCATCGGGGCTACAGATTATTTTTACCTTAGATGAAGTTAACTTTATCCAAAACCTGGTCTACTACATTGGCCGCGCCTACCGCACGCCCGATTACGGGATTTGGGAGCGCGGCAACAAAATTAACCACGGTAAACCCGAACTCAACGCTAGCTCGGTGGGGATGGCCAAGGCAGCCTTGGAAGCCCTCAGCGGCCTCGATTTGTTCGGCGTCCGGGGCAGTCAGGCGTCGGTAATCCATGTCTTACCCGATGAAATTGCCCGCGCCCGCAACACGCTAGAGTCATTGCTGCCGCGTGAATCGGCCTCCAAGGAAGTAGATGCAGCCTTGATGAGTGCCATCAGCTATCCGGCGTTTGCTGTGGAAGACCTCAATCTGGTCGAGCGGACTCGTCAAAACGTCGTCGGCAAATTGCAGGGCAACTATGGCTGCAAGCGATTTTTGCGCGA
>JAYUYI010000003.1:0-5868 GCA_043752545.1 Thermoleptolyngbya sp. | reverse complement strand
CGTGGTTTCGGTCACGGCAATTGAAGATTTGGAAGTGATGATGATTTCCTTAACGGTCGTCAATCAAATGATTGAGCGCCAGCCTAGCTTTGCCCGCGAAATTGGCCAGCTTTTGGAAACCCGCTGTCGCACGATTCAAGCCGTGAAACAGAGGGAGCGACCGTCTAATCTGCCGCTAAACATGATGTGATTTGGTTCACGATTTCACCAGAAAAATAGCTAGTTGCATCATGCTGCATCCAGGTTATCTACTCTGCTGGCGGCCAACCGCGATGGAATCGAGGTAAAATCTTCCTTGAATACGGTTTTGCCTTGCTTACTGAGACTGAATCCTGTGGAACTTGATCCAACCCTCCCGATTGAACATCAGAACGTCCCGGCTGCGCATCAAGGGCTGCACGGCTTTTTGTATGCTTCAGATGATGAACATAGCGCAGCAGCGGCTTCCATTGGGCTGGACTGTGATGGCCTTAAAGCTATGCCAGTCGAGGAGTGGCGATCGCTCACCGCTCAGGTGAAGGTAGCTGGCGTCTATGCCGTGTTGAATGGCGATCGCCAAACCCAGTACATTGGCTACTCGCGCGATGTGCGGCAGTCGTTGGACAGCCACTTAGCTCACCATGGAGCCGATATTTGCGCGTTAATTCGAGTTCAAACCTTTAAGTTTCCCAAACGTCAAGCGATGGAAGCCTTGCGCGATGAGTGGCTTGCGGCTCTAGATGAGCTGCCATCTGGCAATCAAGCGGCTACAGAAACATGGGCTAGTACCATTGGTGAAGCGGCTCGATCAACGATGTCGGAGGCCGAACGCAATGCCTATGAGGAGAAAAAACTCAAGTTGCGTAAAGCCATGGCAGATAGTAGATTGCTCGATGAATTAGAGCAAAGAGACATGCACGACAACGACAGCCTAGAGGCTGAGCGCCACCGAAAATTAGAAGCGGCGGTCAAAAATGACGATTGGAGCGGAGTAATTGAGTCTTAGAGAGGCGTTGAAAATGCCTCAATTCGTCGTTCCTACGCCAGCGGGAATCCAGTGTTTGGGGCTGTTTGCGGGTGGATTCCCATCTTTGCAGGAATTGACAGATTGAGACGTGCTTGACCTGTCTGCTTTATTTATTAAGACGCGTTAGAAATCCGGTGCCCTGCTGCCACAATTAGCTGCTTGAATGTTTCTTCGGATGCTTGTGACGTAATCGTGACCGTTTTCGCTGCTAAATCAACGTTGACGGTTGCATCGGGTTGCGACGTGTAAATAGTTTCTTCTAGCGATTTAACGGAGGCAAGGCTATCTAAGGTGGGGACGTGTAATTGAAGTGCCATGTGCTTTAAGAAGTAAGAGCTAAAGAGTAAGAGCTAAAGCAATTGTCTACCTGATTTCTCCCGTTTACATGCAGCCATAGATAGAGCTTTAAGTTCCTATCCTAAAACGAGTATTAACTAGCTCTTGGGTTCTATTTCTTGCGAAAGAGTATCAGCCCAAAATCTATGTACTTTAGCAGTTGAGCTTCAGGTACGAAGAAATGTATACTGCACCGCATCGTTGTTTGCAATATATTACGCTATGGAATCCATTAACTACAGACGTCCCCATCGGGCAGTGCTCCGCTGTAAGGCTAAAATGCAGCTGCTGCAAACCTTCGACACTGGTTCAGATTGGCTAGAACCCGATGACACCTTACTCAAAGAACTGGCAGCCGCCTTATTTCATTCACCCTACCATCAGAATCTCTATCAACACTGCGATTCCCTCCAGGCTGTCAGCCAAGCCGATGCCATGCTGATCGCTGAATTAGTCCACATGTATCACCAAGTCGCAGAGCGTAAACTGAGTCCAGTTGTTCAGCGGTTAAATGCTTTGCTGTAGCAGTTGTTTGGTAGGTCAATGTTCGATGCTCCAAGCCTCAATTGAAGCGGTTAATGAATACTTGGGGTGTCGAACTTTCAAGCGCCTCTGATCTGCCAAAAAAACCGACTGGCAATGCTCACATCACTTGAAGCATTGGCACCTTGAAGCAGGCTGGGGATGCGGAGATATTTTGTAATATTCCTAATAACTTGAGGCGATAAATTCCTGCTTCTGGTAGGCTAATTTTTGAAAATAGCGCGGTGTATGTTGATGCATCGGGGCTGGAGATAGTATAAACAATATCTCCTAAACAGGTCTTCACCTGCGTTGAAAGATTATAGGCAAAACATTGAACCCGATAGCCTGACGGGGGGGCTGCTAGGTTAGCGGTTGAACCTCCTATGGTGAGCGACACTTCCAACGTAAATGGCTCACCTGGGGCGATCGCAGTGGGGAAAAGCGGATGAAACTGATCAGCTACCATCACAGCATTAGTTTTTTGAGCGCGGCTGAGGCGGAGTTGAGTAATTTCTAAACCCCAGGTTGCTTCTAACGCATCATCAGCTGTGATCTTCGGTTGGGTTAATTTGAGTTGATTTAATATCCACTGATGCACTGGTTCCGCATTTATATCTGGGTAAGTTGCAGCTGTTCCGGCTTCTACATGGTGTACAACAGTCCGCCGTTCTAAATAGTCTGCTCTTTGTTTTGATTGAATTTCTACTGTAAATGAAGCAACTTTTTGCCACTCATCTGATGGTTCTAACGTAGAGCTAATCGGATTTTTCTCGTCTGGGTTTTCTGTTGCCAGCTCAATTGCCAGAGCGTTCATTCCGTTTGAGTGCAGCAGCCCATTCGCTTTGCGTCCATTAGAATTGAACCTGCCATCATTAACTATAGGAGCTATGGGTGGTTCTCTTAGTTCTAAAAAACTTTCATATTCTGCTTGCATCATGTCTTGGAATGATCGATAGCGATCGGCTCCTGGCAGCCAATCTCCCAAAAACCAAGCTTCCCACTCGCCTGTCTCTGTTACGACTTGAGGAATCAGCAAATAGATAGCAGCTTCTTTCCGTTGACTAATTTCTAGTGCTGTTTGTAAATATTCAACTCGAATTTTTCTGCAATCTTGCTCATCCCCATACACAAAATATGCTTCATTCGGAATTGATGGTGGGGTAGAACCGGAATTTGGAGACTCGGCAGCCAGATGTCCTGACTTTGCCAGCAGCGTCTCTAACCAATCTTGACGTCTGACCGTAAACCAGTCAATTTCTTGGGTAGACCACAATCGACTGATGAACGGAGTGGTTTGTCGCCAGCCGTTAGTCACCTTTAGAAACGCGCGATAGGAGGGGGGTAATTTTGCCCCTAGTCGAGTCTCGGCCTGCGCAATGTCTGCTTCTGTTGCGCCGGGATACCCCAACCAACCCGATGCAATGACGTCTGGGGGTAGTGTATGGCGATCGCTGCCGAGCGACTCCAGTAGTTCCTGACTCCACCGCTTCAGGAACCTTTCCCAATCGAAGCTACTCATAATTGTCATCCTCAAACGCCTTGGAGTATTGGGACTTTGAAACACCCCGACGTGGCCTCTGTGTTAGCGGCTCGCTGGCTTTGGAGGTTAGCAACTACCTTCAATCGGTAGATGCCCGCATGGGGCAACATCAACTCCGGCAGCAACGCATAATAACTAGGATTATTTGCCAGGGGAATGTTTACAGTTACATCTCCTAAAGTGGCAGTTGCACCTGTTGAAATATCGTAAACAACACATTGCACTTGGCAAGCGATTTGCTCGGGCAAGTTGGCCTCAGCTAGTTCTGTAAATTCGATTGCTGCCTCCAGCGCAAATGGCTGATCAGCTTGAATATCGCCAGAGAATAGAGGTTGAGTTTTACTGGCGATCATCGCTTGCCTAGATTGACCTGGCTGAATTAACCTTAACTGGGTAATTTCTGGCGTGGCAGTACATGCCGTTTCTGCTGGAGACGCTGTTGTTTTAATATGGCCTAGCATCCAGGGTTGAATTGACTGAACCTCAAGATCTTCCCAGCACTCGGTAGTGCCCGTTTCAAGATGATGAATTACAGTTCGCTGTTCTAATTTATCTGCCGCTTGCCGAGTTTGATATTCTACCTTAAACGTAGCGAGGGAGTTCCAGTCTATAGGCGGTGGCACGGCACAAGCAGGCACAGCAAGTTCTATCTCTGGTGTCTGTGGTGTTCTTGCAGATTGAGGATAGGGAAGCTCCGTGGGTCGATGTGTCGCCATAACGTTCTGGGCTTGAGCAATCCATTCTTCCAACTCGCTGCGAGACGGCACTCGTCCATCCGCCTTCGGCTGAGCCTCGAGCGCAGCGGCTGAAGCTTGCGATAGCTCTGCGATTGTATAGATTCCTAGAGAGTTAAGCCACCGCTTTCGACTTGCCCCAATTCCTCGAATAGTGGTTAAGTCGCTATCATTCTTTTTGCTAGCACTCGTAGAGTCTACGTGTGTTGGTGCTGCCATCATGCTAATTCCTCTGATTATGCTATTTCTCCTAGTTTCTCTTAATAGGAACCTGGTAGGCGCAAGGTCCTACCAGGTAGCTTAGGCTCCTAGTGAGTACCAGGAGATCGTTGTGTGCAAATCTGTCATCCTACCAACTTAGGAAAGATCTTAATCTTGGCTAGCGGGGTAGACTTGGAGCAGAACTTCTTGGATATATCCATGACCCCAGATCTTGGTAGTACAAGGATTTTCAACTGGTCCAACAGTGGCAACTGCACCAATCTCATACAGACCACTAGGCATGTTGAGATCGGCTGGCCGAGTAGGAGTTGTTTCCACATGGTAGGTGTAAACACCACTTTCAGTCAGTCGAGTTGCATCCAAGTTCAGTTCTACTGCCCGGATACCAAACCCTTCCAAGCCGAAATCGATCCGGATTCGGGTTCCTAGACACATCAACAACTCAGTTAGAGGAGTTCTGTTGAACTCTACTTTAACACTAGCAACAAAGTATTCATCTGCTGCCACAATGTATTGAGAGTTGATCGGATCAGCAGGGTTAGTGCCTAAGCCTCTAACATCCAGATCATAAAGTCTAAATGTTACAGGCCCAACAATAGCGCGCGATCGTGTTTCAGTGAGAGTGTTCTCGTCTGGCTGTCCAGCAGTGCCAGTTACTTCTTGACGACCGCGAGATCCCTGTTTTGCCATTGCTTGCATTGCGTTAGACATAATTTCAGTGCCCATTGATGTGTTAGATTTTCTAATTTAGTTATCAGCTTCCATAGCAATAAGGTTCAGGCTGTTGTCCTTTGGCTCATCTACGTTTAGCTTGTAACTGAATACATCATGGCAACTTTATGAGATAGCGTGTAGTACCCAAGCGGGGTACTTTTACTATTCGCCAACTTACTGAGTTAAAAGGATACTGTACAGAGATTTCACCGCGTTGACACTTGGTTTGTCTGGAGGTTTCCTTGGAAAAGAAGGCTGGGCAACATCTGCTATGGCTGGGTGACCAATTGGTTCATCTTCATGGTCAAAATCTAGGTTCACCTGTAATGTTTAGTAATGTTTTGCAGGGCAAATGGTCGGTTTTGCGGCGCTGCTTGCAGCTTATCTTTCAACAGTGAACTAGGTTTGAGCGCTCTTAGCCCAGATAAAACTAGGCTAGCGATTTTAGGAAAGGTTGAACTTCTATAACAGGAATCGCTTGACGAATCCTTTTTTTCCTACAATAGTGGAGGAATCAGTGGAAGAATCTAGGTAGACATCTCCAGCAAAGCCGATAACTTAACGAATATAACCGTCTCACTGGTGGGTATTCTTGTCGCGGTCGTCTCAGTCAGTTTCTAGAATTGTCTCTTCATCCTCTATGTCCGCTTCCCACATCTATTGCTTCCGGCTTTAGCTCGAAGCCTGTCGTTGACATGACATACCTTCAGATTAAGAAACGCTGATTCACAAAATCCTTTTGTTTGCTATAAGGTGTTAAACAGCTGTAATTGTTCTTTTGCTTTTGATCA
>JAYUYI010000002.1:0-2287 GCA_043752545.1 Thermoleptolyngbya sp. | reverse complement strand
TTGGCATTACAGTGAGCAGCTGCTACATCACCAACAGCCAATGACAAGTGAAACAAAATCTGGTGAACCAAAACTTTGGTAGAAAAACGCCAGCTCAGGCAATTTTTCAATCTGCTCGTTTTTTCAATCTGCTCGTTTTAGGACGCTTGTCACAACGCTACGCCTTGAACCAGCCATTGTCGCATCCAATGAGGCATCGGTCGCTGCTGCATGGGTCGCCACGGCGGCATTAGTTGCCCCATCAGCGCCACTAGGTCAGAGGTGACTAGGCCAGAGAGCAGGGCGACAGGGGTCAAGATTGTGTAGTATAGGCCGTCGCGATTGAACTCCATAGCTTCGCCTCCTTTGGGGATATGACTGTCAGAAGCACTACAAGCATACTACGGCGATCGCCTGCTCCCTACCTCACCCAATCGGGTGACACTCCCAGCACAAGAGATTGCACTTTATAGGTAGCCGCAAACAGGCCGCTTATCTCTGCTGGCAGATGATGAAGCCGAGGTTTGTTCGTAGATTGATAGATGTTCACTGCATTTCTCACTTTTATCAAAAGGACGTGACTTATGAGCACTGAAGATAGATTGAAAGCTACTGCTAAAAACGTTGAAGGCAAGCTTCAAGAAGCAGCAGGCAACGTCACTGGTGATCCTAAAGATCAAGCCGCAGGCAAGGCCAAGCAAGCCGAATCCAAAGTTCGTCATGCTGGTGAAGATGTAAAAGATGAAGTCAAGAAAGCGATTGATTAATCGTCATTTGATTTCAGCTGCTCTTTAATTAACGGCTTTTTGCTGAGATTGCATTAAAAGTGCGTGGTTAATAGAAGAGCTAAAAGCGAATCGATGAGGAGAAAACTGTAATAAGTTTGCGGGGGTGAGGTAACTCACCCTCCTCTAAAGCTCTTCTGTGAGTCAGTCAATTAAGCTGAAAATTAAGAGTAGAAGCCTTTTCTTGAAATTAGTTTTCTAAGAGTCTTAGTCAAGATGATTCTGAGAAAATTAACCGACTAAGAACTGCAACGTTTTGCCCGGAAACATTTAGCTTGGAGACGTATTATGACTAACCCTCAATCCTCACCAGATACCTATGATAGAGGCATTGTTCCTGCCGAGACAGCCGCTCGCAAAGAGCGTGAAGGTGAGAGCTATAAGCAGCTTCCCGACCACGAGGAAACGTTGGATACAGCGGGTGGGTACACAGTAGATAAGGAAGGCTTGGCAAACAACTACGCTGTTGAGCCTGAGATGTATTACGAAGTCCCTGGCGATCTGCGTGCCAAGGAAGTAGCTGAAGAGGCAGAGCGGGTTCAAGAGTTAGCGGAAATCAATGAAACCGACGAGGCAGGCAAATTAACCGAAGAAGGCGATCGCCGGGGTAAAGGGGTAGGGATGATTTAACAGTTCAAGCTGCCTAATCCTGCTAGTCCATTAATGACATTAACTAGCAGATTTAATTAGCAGATATTGATGAGCGCTCCTAGGAGCGCTCATTTTTGTATGGGCAATCGGTAGGGGCAACCGCCTACAATTACGTTCCTCCCAGATCTTTAATATTGAGTCGGCAGATTTATACATCTATCAAAAGGGGTTTGTCGGTCTCCTCCTTTGGGCGTTATTCTATTAAAGAGTCTCCTAGTAATAATTTGAGGAACCTCTGTGGAATCTAGTCTCAACCGGGCAGCAGAACTGAAGCAAGCATTGCTGGACTTTGTGCTAGATGCGGATGGCGCACTGGCAACGGCGCTAGAAAGCTTCAGTGCAGACCAATTGTCGGGTACTCAGCAGCAGGGGATGAACTCACGAGAATTGGTAATTCATCGGTTTTTGACAGAAGGTGTTGTCGAGGCGTCTACGCCGATTGACTTGTTTTTGCAAGATCAAGCTAGTCTTTCGGGTGGCGATCGCGCTCTAGTCCTCAGTTGGAAATCTAGCTTTGTCGGCCTTTTTGCCATCACTCAAGTCTTAGAGGATGGGGTTACAGCAATGAACTGGATGACGGCTAAAAACTACACTTTAAAGTCGTCTAACCCCGACGAATTAACGAAGCTATCTCGCCTCAAAGCCGGAGAGATGCTGCTCACCCAGATCGCTCCCCTCAATCTGGAAAGCTGGATGTTTTTCAGTCCTTATATCTCTTTGGGCAAATTGGGCAAGCCTAAGTTGGCGATCGCCATTGGCAACTTCAAAAAAGCGCACAAAAAGCACCTGTACGGCGATGCGCCTGACCTGTTAGAAGAAGCGTGGACGTCAGTTGAAAAGTATCATGATGAGTTTGTAGACTTTTTTAGTGC
>JAYUYI010000001.1:0-2288 GCA_043752545.1 Thermoleptolyngbya sp. | reverse complement strand
CAAGCCGATTGAACTACCTCGGTTGCTGAATAAAATGAACACTCTTTTGAACCAGGTGCGATCGCCTCACGAACGGTAGAAATACAGGGGGTTGTTTGGGCTTTGTTCCGGGTTGAGAACTGGTTGATTATCCGATAGCGGTAGGGTTTAATTGCTGCGCCCGCGTTTGTGGATGCTGGAGTGGTAGGATTCTTGAGCAGTTGCTTAGCTCAGGATAGGAAGGTCAATCGTGGACGAGAAAAACCTATTAGTCAATCGAGGGGTATTAAGCTGGTTGAGCTACCGCAGCATTTTGAGTATTGGCAGTGCGGGCAGTATTTTGAGTATTGGTAGCGCAGGCAGTATTTTGAGTATTGGCAGTGCGGGCAGTATTTTGAGTATTGGTAGCGCGGGCAGTATTTTGAGTGTTTTTAGTGTCGGCAGCGGTTTATCTGTGTTCAGTTTCACCAGTATTTTAAGTGTTTTGCGATCGCGTGCAGGATGGTAAGCCAGTGGGTGTCATAAAATTGCCCTACTGTTCGCATAAATTAGCAAGATTCTGGCTGGCATAGGGGACTAAACTCCTTTGATCAATCAGCGAAAAAACTGACTTTAAGCGTTCTATCAGGGTTGATTTAGATTGTAGGTCAGACAGCAACCTAGTTTGAATCGGCTGGAAGATTCGCCGGGTTTGTTCGGCTTGGAGCTGTTGATCGATATTAACCACAGGAATAAAGGCATGACTAATCAATAATTCAGACCCTTGAATGGTTTGCCTGCTCATTGCCTGCAAAATTTCGTTGCAGCTGAGTTCTATAAATTGATTTGTGGCGTACTTCAGCATCACCGGATCGAGGCTGTAGGTGACAGGGACTTGATCTTGGCTTTTCTCAACTAGCGATCGCCCTTCAATTAAATAATGTAAGGTATTGGTTAATTCACTGCGTGAGATAGTCGGCGTGATATCGGCAAGCAGGTGCTCAAACGAGGTTGGTTTACGGCGAATCGCTAGCCAATAAATGATCGTTTTTTCGAGACGCGATAGCTGCTGAAACTGTTCGTGCAAAAAGCTGGCGATCGCATCATCTAGATACAGCGAAACATCCTCTAACACATGCGATATATCTCCTTCAAATACGCTTCTAATGCGGCGCGCCACTAGCTTAATAATGAACGGATTGCTGTAGCGGCGGCTAAACTCTTCTAAGTCAGAAGCACTGCCAATTAAGCCTTCTGCTCTAGCCATCGCCTTGGTGTCGTCGTAGGTGAGAGACTTGAGCTGACGACCATAGACAGGTTGCCCTTGGGACGCTTCAAGATCCACCTCAACCGGCTTTTCGCGGCTTAAAATCAGCAGACTGCTGCGATGGGTTTCGCGGGCTAGCCGTTTCAATAGTTCGCTGTAATCCTCGTATTCGGGGCGATATTGACGGCTGCGGTTGTCGCTGTCCATCACTGTTTCCCAATCGTCTAATACGATCAAGCAGCGCGCTTCCCGTAAATAGGGCATCAGCTGAGCCAGATCGCCCGTTTGCACCTGCCCTGCGGACAGCACCTGAATCAGGTCTGCAATCAAGTCTTGCCGAGTGGGCACATAGTCTAGCGATCGCCAAATCAAATAATCAAACTTGCCCTCTAGCGTATCCACCAGTTTTCGCGCCAGGGCGGTTTTGCCAATCCCGCCGTTGCCGTGAATTAAAACCAGCCGGCAGCGCTCTTCTGTTAATTTTTGGGTTAGCTCCCGCAATTCGCGATCGCGGCCAAAAAAAGCGGTGAGGTCTGGGGCTTGACTCAGCTCGGTTTTATGGTTGATTAACGTTTCCCAATTCAAATCCAGCGCCTGACAAAATGCCTTAAAAAACTCCACATCCACTGGCTGTTTGGCTTCCAGAAACCGCCGCCAGGTACCCGATGCAGGGGCGATCGCATCTCGCCAGTCTAATTCCAAGATCTGACAAAACGCCTTAAATACCTCAGCGGCGATCGGCTCTTCTGCCTTCAAAAACTGTTGCCATAGGGCAAAGTTGGGCATTCGCGTGTCGGGAGCCGTCTGCTCCAGGATGTCGGCGGCGCGCCTGAGCGGGCGATCATCTCCTTCCATCTGCCAACCCTTGAGGCGGCGAGCGGCTTCCAGCTCATCCTTATGCGTTTTGGACGTTGCCTTTAACTGAGCCGTCGCCAGAAAATCAGCGGCTCGTCTAAGGGGGCGATCGTCCTCCTGGGTCTTCCAGCCCTTAGTGCGGCGAGCGGCTTCAATTTTGGCTTTTCCTTGTTTCGATGCCATCAGTGAAGGTCGCCGTCCCATAGAT